>JBBTGF010000299.1:0-2028 GCA_038041525.1 Elusimicrobiota bacterium
CGGAAGGCAGGACCGTGACCTCGGCCAATGCTTGATAGAAACCCGCGCCCGGAGCCGTAATCAATAATGTCGCGGCAACGGTCACGCGCAAGTAGACAGCATTAGATTTAGGCATCCCCTACTCACCGCTGTAAGCTTAACCTGGATAACCCGTGCTTTCCACTGGGAACTGGTAGGTGTATGTATAGATGAAGAGAATGATGGAATGTACCTTATGCGGCTATGGATGGCGCAAAAGATCGTGCGCACCCAAGGTAAGTTTGCGACGTCTTCGCTAGGTCGGCTGCAACGGAATTAAGCTGGATATAGCGCGATCAAGGTCCGCTTCAGCGCTTCAGCGCTTCAGCGCATCCAGCATCTTCTTCGCCATCAAAGAGATGTTCTTGACGATCTTGTCGATCGTTTCTTTTCCGCCATGCTCCACCGCGAAGGATTCAGCCAGCGGCTGCGCCACATCCGGCGCTTTCTCGCCCAACTCGCGACAAAGGTCCCTAACGGCCCTGCCGCCGACGCCGGCTTCCTCGGCGAAACGTTCCCAATTGCCCTTGAGGACCCAGTCCGAGCGATACTGCCCGCCGACGCGCATGGCAAACTTTTGCGAGAGTTTGCCGTAAACGCGCGTGGAAAGAAGATCGTACAGGGGCGACAATCGATAATTCTCGCGCTTGATGAGCATCGATAAGTTCTTGGCGTGAGCGTCGCAATTTCCAATCAAGTAGTTGAAGATGACCCAGCGCAGCATGATCATCTTGTCGACTGCGGGCTGCGTGCTCTGCTGTGTGATCAGCCCGAAACAGGCATTGAGTCCAGGCCCGCCGTCGGCCTCGTACTTCTTGCCATAGGAGTAGCCGAGGGCTTGGCAGAAGTCCTCTTGATGAAGGCGAACAAGCTTGCCGTCCTCTCTGCGGCGGCGGTCATAGCGCTCGATCAGATAGAACGGATACTTGCCAGCGATCACCATTGAGGCCGGAGCCGGAAGGCCGATCTGACGAGCCAGCTCCATGCAGTAAGCCTCGTTCTCGACGATGCCATCAAAGTCGGGAGTCGCGGGTTTGAGGATGTGCGAGCTAGGAAACGAGCCGTGCGGCAAGAAGAATTTTCCGTCCTCATAGTAGACGGGAATCTTCTGCTGCGCGCCGGCGAGCGAGAGCCGTAAGTCCTCATGCGCGAGCAGGAGAGGATTTTGCGGCATCTCCTCAATCATTCGGTCGAGGTCCTTGCGCGAAAGCGGCTCGTAGTTTCCAGACACGCTCGCTTGCTGGCCTTCGGGCAGGATCGAGAGCGTTCCGGCGCATTCCCCGCCCAAAACCTCAAGGAGCTTGAAGTCGTTAGACTCGGAGATGCCGAGCTTGCCGGTGATTAGCCTGCGTGTCGTGCCTTCAGGCAAGAGGTTGCCGAAAAAGACGCGGCAGGTGTCGTCACTGAATGATTCCGGCCTTAGCGGCATGCGCACGGAAATCGGCATTGCGTCAGGGAAGATAAGCCAGCCAGGCGCGTATTGGAACTCAAAGCGGCCGGCGTTGTTTTCATTAAGACGCCCGGCAAGCTGGGTTTCCCAGTAAACGTTGAGTGTGCCACTCATTCAACAAACCCTTTACGCTTGATGCTGACATGCAGTCCGAAGCCGTGAAGGACTTTCAAGACTTTGCCCAAGTGAAGCGTGGGTTTGCCGTTCTCAAGGTCGGAGAGAAAGCGCGTCCCGACACCGCAGAGGGCGGCGGCCTGCGCCTGGCGAAGGCCAGCTTCCTTGCGCGCTTGCCGGACGATCTTTCCAATTTCCGCCGGGTCTTTCGCCAGCGCTTGCCGGGGTTCCTGGGCTGTGATTTTCATTTTTTCCTGATCAGCAATATTCACAAGCTTTTTCATGGTCTAGAGCTAATTATTACCGAACGGGAATATTATACCCTATGAAGCCAATTTTCGCTATATATTTTCCTGATTGGGAATACAATTATTTTTTTTTAGCATGAACGCTAGAAGGTATAATCTGACTATGCGATCCGCCTACCTGCTGACCGGACTGCTGTT
>JBBTGF010000300.1:0-7572 GCA_038041525.1 Elusimicrobiota bacterium
AGAAGTTCTTGGGCCTGGATGGATTCTTTGGCTCCCGTGCGTACGCGCAGGACCGACAGGAATTCCGAGATCACGGTGATCGAGGTGACGAGGAGGGTCGCGTCGTCGGTCTCGATGATTTCTTTAGCCTCTTGATGCCAGCGATCGTGCCTGTTGGCATAGGCATACCAAGCGCTGGTATCGACGAATATCCGTCTCATTTTCGCTTGTGGCGCTTGGGAGCGCCGTAGAGCGAATCATCGATCTGGGTCGACGCGTCGCAGGTGTCTTTGACGAAACCGCACATTTTGCTCAAGCCTGCAGGGTCATAGCGCAAGGATTTTGAGGTGATCAGGCTGATCTGTTCGCGGATGACTTGGCCTATGCTCTTGCCCTGTTTGAGTGCGAACGCCCGGATGGCTTGCCACTGGTCGTCGGGGATAAGGATTTGAGTCCTATGCATACACATACATTTTAGCATGCGAAACGTTCGGCGACTACCGTAGTCTGATGTTGTTACAGGGCGAGGCGGCGTAGGGTTTGGCGGGCGGCTGTGGCGGCGCCCGCGCGCAGGAAGCGCTCTAGCGGCAGGGACAATGCTTCGCGGCCCAGGTAGCTGGCGATATAGCGGCCGGTGCCTTCACTGGTAGTCTGCGCAGAGGGGTTGCTGGCGAGGAATCTGGTTTCCTTGTCGATGACAGAGCTCATCACAGCCCCCCTGCGGTCCTTGGGCAGCGCGAAGCTGGCGCTGACTTCTTTGACTGACAGTAGGAAATCCATCATACTCTCGCGTGAACCGTTTTTTGCCGGTATCAACTTGGTGTCGACAGCCTTGATCTTGCTGACGGCGATGAGGAGACCGCCGCCTGCCGGTTCGAGTTCGAACGACACCCGTTTCATCCAGGTGGCGCCTTCGACGGGCCATCTGCGTTGTCGGGGGTCCGTGGGATAGGCAAGCGCCACAACCCGTGTGTTGTCGCCGACGTTTTGGGCGAAATACCGCCACTCGATAGGATTGGGGGCCGTCGGAGGCTTGTCGTGACCTTTGGCGATGCCTTGATGATCAAAGACCATCTCAAGGTCTTTGACCGCGCGCGCGGCGCGCTCGAAGTGGAAATCGGACCAGACAGCGTTGCGGTCGTAGCCTTTGTCGTGAGCGGTCATTACCCGTAACGGTTCAGACCAGCCCGTGCCCGCCGGGAATTGATTAGCCCAGAGACCCTCTAGATTTTTGCCGATGTCGATGATGATCTCGGCTTGCAGTGTCGTGGCGCCGAGCGCCAGCAGGGTGGCGATGATCTTGAGCATCACAATAGAGTGAACTTTTGTATAGACCCATGCTAGGGCCCAGCGGGGTAGTTTTAGATGGGACTTAAGACTTGACAAGTTTTAAGGCATCAATAGTTTGAAATGCTTGCTGCCGTGGCGGTAGATGGAAAAATGTTGGTCAAAAGTGAAGACATGTTCGATGTGATGTTTTTCCATGAGCGCGAAGGAGACGCAGTCAACGAAGCTGAAGTCCTGGTCATGATATTTATGCGCGATATCATTAGCTGTGATCAAATCCTCCATGTCGGGAACCAAGATGTCGATGCCGCTTTCCCCTGATATCAAGGCTTGCGAGAATCCCCGCGCTGCGTCTCGGCCCAAGTGGTACTGGAGGTTGGAATAGGTCTCGGCCACGGCCATGTCTGAAGTGTACAGGCGCATGGCGGGTGTGAAAGTTTTGGAAATTTTTTTAGCTCTTGCGTGGTATTGATCCGCCGCGTCCGCCAAAGCGATGAAGGCTGCAGAATCGACAAAGACGGTGGTTTTCAAGCTCGTTTATTGCGTACCGCCATTTTGGCGAAGACTTCGTTATGGCGCGAGGAAGAATTTTTTATTTTGCTTGCTCCCAGCGTGGTAAGGCAAGCGAGGTTGGGTCCGGATGGCCTTTTGATCTTAACGAGATGTTGGTCGATCAGTTCACGTAGATAATCCGTCATGGATTGCCCGCGCCGCGCCGCCTCTCTTTTTAGCAGTAGGTGCTGATCTTGCCTGAAATAGACTTGGGTTCTGTGCATGTTGATGATATTTTAACATCAAAAGTGATGTCATACAAGTAGGGAAGATCCATCCCTTTATGGGAAGATATTATCTGACAGCGGTGGTGCGGCCGGCGAAATTCAAGAGTTTTGTGATCACGCGCGCCGGTTGCGCTGCGAAGGCCCGGAACGTCGGTTTGAGGTAAAAAATAATACTGCTACCGTCCGCGCTCGCGATGTCCATGGAGGCGCCATTTTTGGCGAAATCCGGTAGCGCTTTAGTGTAGGTCACCGCGCCGTCAAGCCAGCAAGGTTCTCTGGTCGATTTTGACATGGCGGGATTGTAGCGGTTGAGTTGTTGACTGAATCCCCAACCGTTGATCTTAGCCGAGCGGCCTGCGGCGGGCGCTTCTTGATCGATCCATAGATTGGATATGAAAACCGGGATGGATTCGGCGCTATCCAGTCGTTTCACGCCCCCTTTGCCGAACGGGAATTCGATGAGATTGAATGTCGCGATCCCATCAACGCGGCGGTAAAAAGTCAAATCATTGCCGCGCCATCCGGTATGTCTTCCTTCCAGGAGGTTTTGGCTTGTAAGCATGAGTTTTTCCAAGACAGGTTTAGCCTGTGCGGGCATCACTAAGCGGGCCGGTTTGACGAGGGGCAACCTGGAATCGCGGCTGGCGACCGTCAGGTTCGCGCGCAATTGCTCCGCTTGGTCATCGAACGACGCGCTATGTCGCATCCCAGTACGCACGATTTGAACGGCCGTTACGTTGTTTTTGACTTCTGTCATAAACTCATCGACCGTGTATAGGCGTAGCGCGGCCGAAGCTGTTTGAGTGAAAATCCCACATAAAACAATGGTAGATATAAACATTAGATTTTTCATGCTAGTTTCCCTCCGATCGGTTTTCATTGCATATCCTCCTTGCGATCGATCGATATGATTATCTCACGACCCTGTAAAATCACCTAGGGTCTAAAGTCCTGGGAATAGATAGGACTTTAGTTTTGACAACTTAAGACTTGGCGTTGGCGATGAGGGACGAGCCTTCGAACCATGTAGCTTTGGGTAATCCCATCAATTCTACGATGGTAGCTGCAATGTCGCGCAGGCCATGGCCATCGGGTTCTTTGAGTCTCAGGTTCTTAAGAGGGCTGTTATAGACGATGAAAGGGACGCGGTTAGTGGTGTGCGCCGTATGCGGCGAGCCGTCAGGATTGCTCATGAATTCGCAATTACCGTGATCTGCGGTGATGATAACGGTATGTCCGAGCCGATCGGCTGCGCTTAAGGCTTTCCCCAAGCAGCGGTCGATAGCTTCGCAGGCTTTCTGGGCCGCTGTCAAGTCACCGGAGTGGCCGACCATGTCGGCATTGGCGTAGTTGCAGACGATGAATCCGTATCCCCCCATCTTCTCGAGAAGCCCGGCAGTGACGGCTTCGGCTGACATCTCCGGGGTCAGGTCATAAGTCGCGACTTGCGGTGACGGGACTAGCATCCTTTCTTCCAAAGGATAGGCGGTTTCCCTGCCGCCACTGAAGAAATACGTCACATGAGCGTATTTCTCCGTCTCAGCGATACGCAATTGACGGATGCCCAAGCTGTCGATGTAGGCGGGTAGGTTGAGATATCCCGGATGGGACGGCGTGTCATCAGGTATTTGAAAGGCAAAAGGCAGCTTGAGTGTCGCGTCATATTGCGCCATACAGACAGCGTGGATCTTCTTGACCGTGCCGCGTTCGAATTCTTTGAATCCCGGTTGGGTCAAGGCGCGCATGAACTGCCGGGCGCGGTCCGCTCGGAAATTAAAGAATACCAGCGCGTCACCGTCCTGCATGGGATTGGCCGCGCCGATGATGGTGGGTTCGATGAATTCGTCCGTGACGCCTTGCGCGTACTGGCGCTCGACGACTTGTGTCGCGCTGGCGGCTGCGTGGCCTTTGGCGTCGACGACTGCTTCGTAACCACGTTTAACCCGGTCCCAGCGTTTATCGCGGTCCATGATCCAGTAGCGCCCTTGAATGCTGGCGATAGCGCCTACGCCTACGCTTGCGATATCCTGGTTCAAGCGTTCGACGTAGCTTTTGGCTGTCTTGGGGCCGACGTCACGGCCATCCAGGATGACATGGATAAGCACTTGCTTTGGAGCCAGTCCTGCCTTGGCTGCCAGGGTGAAGAGCGCACGCAAATGCTCCCAATGGCTGTGCACCCCTCCATCGGAGGTCAAGCCCGCGATATGTAAGCGTCCGCCGCTGGCTTTTACGGCCGCGCAGGCCGTGAGGAGTTCTTTATTCGTGAAGAAACTGCCGTCGAGGATGGAATCGGTGATGACGGCGAAAAGTTGCGTGACGTTGCTACCCGCTCCGATGATGGTGTGGCCTACTTCTGAACTGCCGATCTGGTCTTTGGGCAGGCCGACCGGCGTGCTCGACGCATGCAGCAGGGTACGCGGACAGGTTTCCCAGAGTCTGTCAAAAACCGGTTTTTTCGCTTGGGCGACGGCGTTGGCTTGTACATGGTCGCGATGGCCCCAGCCGTCTAAGATGATCAGCGTCAGTGGTCGCATCGCCGATCCGGATCTTAGGTGGTCATGACCCTGACAGGATCGCTGATTGCGAGCTTGCGCGCCGTCTTCGGTCCGCCAGGCAGGCGTAGCCGATGAGCTTGTAAAGGAATTTGGCGGCGGTGAATTCACTGACCACCTCACCTTTGATGGGAGCGAGTTCCATGAAATCGAATCCAACCACGTCCTTGTCTGCAAAGACGGCTTTGATGATGTCGAGCGTCTCGTACCAGCCGAGTCCCCCCGGCTGCGGTGTGCCTACCCCTGGGATGATAGCGGGGTCTAGACCGTCAAGATCGATCGTGATATAGACCTTATCGCCAAGATGTTCCAGGAGTTCCGGCAGGACGGCCATGACGTCTTGCCGGTGTTCTTCCATGTGGAAATACTTGATATTGCGGTTGGCTTTAAGATATGTGGCTTCTTCGGAGTCCACGTTGCGGATGCCGAGCATCGCCGTCCTGGGAGGCGTTGGGAAGCATTCGATACAGCGGCGCAGTGCGCAGGCGTGGTTCCAAGGGGTCCCCTCGTAGGAAGAACGTAGGTCAGCGTGCGCGTCGATATGCAGGATGCTTAAATCAGGATATTTCTTGGAATAAGCCAGCACGGGTCCGTAGGCCACGGTATGTTCGCCGCCGATCGTGATGACGCGCTTGCCCATATCAAGGATGCGCGATACCGTGTCAGCCACGCGTGTGAGATAAACGGGAGCGGTTTCCTTGGCCGATGGCACGATAGGCGCCAAAGTGGCGATGCCATTGTCGTGCGCTGTCATCGCGCCGAGCTCTTCGTCGTAGAATTCGAGTTGGTGACTGGCTTCTATGAGTTTTTCTGGACCGTTCTTCGTGCCCTTCCTGTAAGAGGTGGTGCGTTCGTAGGGCACGGGTACGATGACGAAGCGGGCCGTTCGCGGGTCGGAGTTCTCTTTGGGCAGAGCCAGGAAGTTGTCCTTAGGTCCAAGGAACTTCAACGGCGCAAGCGTATGCGCCGATTTTGCGCTCTTTGCAGCCATGGTCAGGGTACGAAGATAGCCGCCGCTACGACGCTCGTCCATTTGCCGACCGAACCGATGGCGGATTGGGTCACGTTGGTGGTTTTGACGATCTTGCCGGAGATCTTCCAGATCTCGCGCTGCTCATCCCATGAGGTTTCGCGGTCGAAGTCGATACCTAAAGTCGTAGCCAGCATCTGTGCGGCTAAGTCTTCCGTGTATTCCGCTGCTTGCTCATCGGCTTCACCATAACTATGGTGTTCGGAAAGGTAACCGTAGACGGAGCGGTCTTTCGGTATCGCTAGACCGATAGAAGAACAGATAAGTCTATGGTTCTCATTGGTCTCGCTGCGCGCCAAGACACAATGCACGATCTGGCCGGGCGCCATGCGCTCAAGGCCTTTGCTGACTGGGATGATCTTGCAATGCGGCGGGAAGATACTAGAGACGTGGACTAAGTTATATTTTGCTATCTTGGCGTCTCTTAGAGCTTCTTCGAAGCTGGCCAAGCGCTCTTTGTGCCTGCCTACGCCTTTGGTGAGGAATATGTAACGTGCTACGTCTTTTGCCATCGATGATCTCCTTGAACCCCGTTCAACCCTTCATCGCCACGCCTTTTGTCTTGGCGTCGGTGTTGTGCGGCTCTTTGCAAGCCATGAAAGCCAGTAAGTCGATGACCCGGTTGGAGTAACCCCATTCGTTGTCGTACCAGCCAAAGACATTGACAAGTGTGCCGTCGATGACTTCGGTGAGTGTGGCGTCGAAGATGCAACTGGCCGTATTGCCCTGGAAATCCTTCGATACCAGAGCCAGGTCGTTATAAGCAAGGAATCCTTGCAAAGCTTCACTAGCGCTGGCTGTGCGGAAGAGTTTATTGATCTCTTCTTTAGCGGTCGCCTTCTTGACTTTTGCCGAGAAGCTCACCAGGGAGACGTCGGGCGTCGGTACCCTGATAGCGCTGCCGTTCAACTTGCCTGCCAGTTCCGGAAGGACTAAACCGATGGCTTTGGCTGCGCCCGTGCTGGTGGGGATCATCGATTGCCCCGCCGCTCGCGCCCGCCTGAGGTCTTTATGTTGGAAGTCCAGGACAGGCTGGTCGTTGGTGAACGCGTGGATAGTGAGCATGTAGCCTGTCTCGATGCCCAGGTTGTCGTTGATGACTTTGGCCAGTGGCGCTAGGCAGTTCGTCGTACAAGAAGCGTTGGAGATGATGCGGTGTTTGGCGGCGTCGTATTTCTGTTCATTGATACCCATGCAGATGGTGATGTCATCTCCCTTTGCCGGAGCCGAGATGAGGACTTTGCCGGCGCCGGCATCAAGGTGCCCTTTGGCTTTGTCGGCTTCCGTGAACCTGCCTGTCGATTCTACGACGTAGTCGACCCCGAGTCTTCCCCAGGGCAGTTCCTTGGGTTCTTTGACAGCGAGGACTTCGATGCGGTTGCCGTTGACGATGAGGGCGTTGTCCTGCGCGGATACTTCGGCATCAAGGGTCCCGAAGGTCGAATCGTATTTAAGCAGGTTCGCCAAAGTCTTGGCATCAGTCAAATCGTTGACAGCGACCCATTGCAGGTTCTTGGCTGCTTTATTCTTGCTGGTCAATGCCGCACGCATGACCAATCGTCCGATACGGCCGAATCCGTTGATAGCAATCTTCATATAGCGACCTCCTGATGAACCACGATCAAGCTTAAATCCATTCTAGCTAAATCAGTAGAGTGACTCAAAAGTTTTCCTTGCCGGGTCATGACGCGATGACGAACGCGTAGACTTTTGCCGCGCCTGCGGCCAGTAGCGCCTCGGCTGACGCTTCGAGGGTCGAGTGCGTCGTGGAGATATCGTCGACAAGCAGGATATCTCTGCCCGCTACCAGTGGGCTTGGGGTGGCGGTGAACGCATGCGCGACGTTGATACGACGTTGACGCGCGTCGTCGATGGACATCTGCGCTTTTGTGGGGCGTATCCTTTTTAGCGTGTCGCGTAACAGCGGTTTGCCTAAACGCCGGGC
>JBBTGF010000301.1:0-2559 GCA_038041525.1 Elusimicrobiota bacterium
TACGCAGAGCTTCGGGGGACGCTCGACCCGCCAGAGGCGGGTCCCCGGCAGCCCCCTTGACAGAGGTCTCCTACAAGATAGAGTACGCCTCCAAAAATAAGACGCGCAAACTCATCGCGTACAAACAAGGCCGTACCACGTTCATCACGGCATCCGACTTAAGCAAACTCATCAAAGGCCGTGTGCACCGCTACAAACAAAGCTCAAGCCTGGTGATGCGCCTACCCTTTGGTCGCCTCCTAGAGTTCAAACCCGGGGAGAGAACCGTGTCTTTCACGGATACTACGTTGCGTTTAAGCAAAGCCGTCATCTTTGACCATGGCAGATACCTCATCCCCATCGACATCCTCGAAGAGGACAGATTCTGCCGTTATGTGAACTTCAACTTCGAGTTCAGCGGCGACAGGACGCTGAAAATCTTCACGGTCGCGACCATCCCAGTCCCCGACATCTCGACTGACGAAGCCCGGACCATCATCACCTTCGACCTGCCGCGCGCGATGAAAGACTATGAGCTTAACTTCTTTCCGCCTAAGTCTAAAGACAGCAAACCCAGGCTCACCCTGCGATTCCCTTTCAGCCGCGTCGATGGCGACCTCAAAGACATCTACAAGAACAAAGTCCTCGAGGCGAAAGCCATGCAAGACAACACGGAGAAATCCGTACTCTTCACCTTCAATCTCCCTTCCGGCACGTCGATGGACGACGTCACCGCCGAACACAAGAGCTGGCCGCGTTCACGCCTCGTCGTCACCGTCGCTGATGAAGGCAAGTATCTTGAAAGCCTCATGGCACCCGAACTAGAGATCAAACAGCCGGTCAAACCCGCGAAAGCGAAACCGGCGCGCATCATCCTCAAGCAACAAGCCAAGCGCCCGGCACCCAAGCTCATGCAAGCGAGTATGTTCACCATCTTCTTAGATCCCGGACATGGCGGCATCGACGCGGGAACCACGGGCCGCTCGGGCATCAAGGAGAAGACCGTCAATCTGGTACTCACTCAAAAAATCGCCAAGCGCTTGCGGGAACTCATGCCAGACGCCAATATCGTCTTATCGCGCCAGAATGACAAGACCGTCGATCTTGAGAAGCGGCCCGCCGCAGCCCAAGCCAAGAACGCCGATCTCTTCGTCTCGATACACTCCAACGCGGCATCGACCCAGCATAAAGGCGGCTTCGAGATCTACGCACCCATCACGGAAGGCGCGGGAAAACTCGCCGACTGGGCGCTGCAAGGTTCGCATGACTTAGCCGCAAACATCGCCTTGGCATTGGACAAACGTGTCGGTTCTCGCATCAAGAACCGCGGCATCAGAAAAAACGACTTCCTGGTCTTGCGTGAAGCGCGCGTACCGGCGGTCTTGATCGAAGCCGGATTTCTCACCAATAAGAAAGATGAGCGGCAACTACTCAATGCTGATTTCCAGAATGAATTCGCTATCGCGGTGGCTGACGGTATCGGTAAGTACGCCCGATCGATACGCACCCCGGGCAAGACGCTAGCCAAACGCCCCAAGGTCGATAGCCGGGGCGGCTCCGCTGCCCGCTGACATGCACCAGCGGCCTGTCGGTGTCATGGATTCAGGGATCGGCGGGCTCACCGTCCTACGTAAACTCATCGATCGCTTCCCCGGCGAACATTTCATCTACTTCGGGGACACCGCACGCGTCCCTTACGGGATACATTCAGCGCCGGTCATCACCCGCTACACTCGCGAGATCATCGATTTCTTCCTGCGTAAGAAGATCAAACTGGGCATCCTAGCCTGCAACACCGCCAGCGCCCTGGCGCTACCTGTGATCGAAGATGATTATACCGTCCCTTTGGTAGGCGTGGTCAAGGCAGGCGCGCGTGCCGCGGCCGGATACGCAAAACATGGGACCGTGGCCATCATCGCCACCAAAGCGACCATCGCCAGCGGCGCCTACAAAGCGTCCCTGCATGCTCTCGCACCAAAAATTAAAACCGTCGAGGCCGCGTGCCCCCTCTTCGTACCCTTAGTAGAAGAAAGCTGGATCGACCACCCTGTCACCCGCTTGGTCGCGAAGACCTATCTGACGCCCTTGCTCAAAGCCCACCCCAAGGCGCTCATCTTAGGCTGCACTCATTATCCACTGCTATCAGGCGCCATCGCTAAGATCATGGGACCAGCAGTCAAACTCATCGATTCCCCGAGTGCGGTCGCGCACGAAGTCGCTTCACTGCTTGATTCCATCGGCCATGCGCCGGGAACCAAGACTAAAGTGGATTTCTTCGTCACAGACGACGCGGAAGGTTTTAAACGCAAAGCCAGGTTCTTCTTCGGCGGTCCGCTGCCTGGACCAATATGCTTGGTCAGGCTCTGACTTGGGATAGTCCCTTCTGTCTTAGCTTACACGAATCACAACGCAAGCAAGGCGTCTTGCCGCCGCTATAACAAGACCAAGTGCGCTCGACAGGCACCCCCAATCTTCGCGCCAAACGCACGATACCCGCTTTATCCAAACGGATGAGCGGAGTCAGTATCTTGATCGCAGCGCCCTCACTGCCCATGCGCGTCCCCAAACGAGCCGCCTTGC
>JBBTGF010000302.1:0-3522 GCA_038041525.1 Elusimicrobiota bacterium
TAAATTGCTGAACGAGACAGGCGTTCGGTTACCTTTTTAGATTGCTTGACTCGGGGCGGGCCCGCACGTGTCAGGCTCGGGGGTGGTGTTTTTTGTGCAGGGACTTTAGATTGGACATGTCGAGATGCGTGTAGATCTGCGTCGTCGAGATCTTCCGGTGACCCAAGAGGTCTTGGATTGACTTTAAGTCAGCTCCATGGTTAAGTAAATGCGTGGCGAAGGAATGCCGGATCTTGTGCGGTGAGACCGCGAAACCCACCTGCGGCAACAAGCGCCCGGACCACTTCTTAAGCGCTGCGTAGAAAGCGAAACGACTCCACACTCTGCCGGGTTTGGCTGAAAAAAAATATTCCCCCACTCCTTGAGTCTTCTTGAACAATGAAAGATATAGGCTCGCTGCGTGGCGCGCGCGCCGCCCGAAAGGCACCATACGCTCATAGCCCCCCTTGCCATTAATACGCACAAAACCCTGTTTGAAATCGACGTCGCCGACCTTGATCGAAAGCAATTCAGAGACCCGCGCCCCCGTGGCATAGAGCATCTCTAACGCCGCCCAAAAACGCGCGGTTGATTCACGCTGCGGCGAGGCGCGCATAGCGACGCGCAAGCCGTCGAGCAATGCCTCGATCTCACTTTCCTCAAAATAAACCGGGAGGTTCTCGGAGAGCTTCGGCGCATCAAGATGCTTGGCTGGATCGGTAGTCGAGATCTCCTCCGAGACTAAGAAGCGATAGAACTGCCTGATAGCGCTTATCTTACGCGAGATACTCCTGGGTTTATGCGTGGAATACAAAGACGCCAGGTATTGCGTGATGTCGCTTGACGCGGCATGGCGCAACACACGGGTCTTTGAACGTAAAAAAGTATCGAACGCCGTCAGGTCATCGCCATAAGCGCGCCGCGAGAGCGGCGAAAGGTTCCTCTCGGAAGACAGATAGTCGAGGAACCTGGCGATATCCTTATCCTGACCGGTTTCTATACTTTTGCCACCTCGAGTTTCTTGGCTTTCTTAGCTGTCGGAGACCCGCCTCCGGCGGGTCGAGCGTCCCCCGAGACTCTGTCGAGGGGGGTTAGCGTTTGCTCTTCTGCTGCCGGCGCCTTCGTCGTGACCGGGACGCCCAGGACGCGCGCCATGACTTCTTTTTCGATGGCTTCCAGATGTTGCGGATTCTCTTTAAGGTATGAACGCGCCTGCTCGCGGCCTTGACCTAACTGCTTCTCGCCATGCAGGATCCAACTGCCACTCTTGGTAAGCACCTCATACTGCACGCCGGTGTCGAGCGCGCAACCCTCGCGAGAGATGCCTTCGCCATAAAGCAGGTCGAATTCCGCTTGGCGATACGGCGGCGCCACTTTATTCTTGACGACTTTGACGCGCACGCGGTTACCCACGGCCCGATCGCCGATCTTCATGGTCTCGATCCTGCGGATATCCAAACGCACGCTGGCATAGAACTTGAGCGCCAAACCACCAGGGGTGGTCTCGGGATTGCCCATGAACGGCCCCATGCCGATCTTGTAACGGATCTGGTTGATGAAGATAAGGCAGGTCTTGGTCTTAGCGATGGTGCCCGCGAGCTTACGCAGGGCCTGCGACATCAAGCGCGCCTGGAGACCCACATGCGAATCCCCCATCTCGCCTTCGATCTCGGCCCTGGGAGCCAAAGCCGCGACCGAGTCGATGACCACGACGTCTAAAGCGCCCGAACGCACCAAAGTCTCGGCGATCTCCAGCGCCTGTTCGCCGCTGTCGGGCTGGCTGATCAAAAGATTCTTGACATCGACTTTTAAGCGCTCGGCGTAGCCGGGATCCATAGCGTGCTCCGCGTCGATGTACGCGGCCTGACCGCCGTTCTTTTGCGCGTTAGCCACCACGTGCAAAGCCAATGTGGTCTTACCGCCACCCTCCGGCCCATAGATCTCGATGATACGCCCGCGCGGCAAACCGCCGACGCCGACGGCTAAGTCGAGTGGCAAACCGCCCATTGAGATGGCGTCGATCTTCTCATGGATCGCTTTCTCGCCCAAACGCACGATCGCCTCCTTACCGAAATCCTTCTCGATCTTACTTAAAGCCAGTTCCAACGCTTTCGCTTTACCTTGTTCAAGTGACATCGTTTCCTCCTTATGGGCATCACGCCCCTACACTCATTGATACGGAAAAACTTCAAGATTGTAACGCTGCTAGTCTATCATTTCCGGAAAATAGAGGGATGACTTAAGGGATGATACGGCAAAAACCACGGCGGCCGAGGCTCAAAACCGCAGGCGCTTTGATATCGACGATGACATCTTGTTTGAGCGCCACGCCATCTAAACGCACGGCGCCTTCGCTGATCTTGCGCTGCGCCTCTTTACGGCTAGGGGCCAAGCCCGCGCTGACCAACAGCTGGGAGAACATCGGTTTACTGTCCTTAGGCAAGCGCACTTCGGGCATATTCTCAGGGACCTCGCCGCCGGAATGCACGCGCACGAATTCTTCGCATGCCGCGCGCGCCGCCGCATCGCCATGATACTGACACACGATCTCGGAAGCGATCCGCTTCTTGATTTCCATCGGATGCCCGCCCTTGAGCGCCGCTAGATCGAGCGCGGTCAACAACTCGGCCCAAACCAACATCGCTTCGTCGCTGACCGACATGACTTTGCCGAACATGTCTTTGGGCGTATCATTAAGCGCTACCGCGTTGCCATAGGTCTTTGACATCTTGCGCACGCCATCGGTACCCACTAATAGCGGCATGGTGAGCGTGACTTGGGGCTTTTGCCCGGCATCCTGCTGCAAGCGCCTGCCGAAAAGCAAATTGAAGGTCTGGTCCGTGCCGCCGAGCTCGACGTCAGAGGCGACTGCCACGGAATCATGTCCCTGAAAGACAGGATAAAGGATCTCCAGCATCGAGATCGGCTGGTTCTCCATGATGCGTTTCTTGAAATCCTCGCGCTCGGTCAACTGCGCGTGCGTGATACGCTGCAAGGCGGACAACAGTTCGCCTTTGGCCACGAAGCGGTCCAACCATTCGGAATTGAACCGCACCTCGGTCTTAGCCTCGTCAAGGATCTTGAACGCCTGCTCTTTGAATGACTCCATGTTCTTGGCGATCTGTTCGGCGGTGAGCACAGGCCGGATGTCACTCCTACCCGAAGGGTCGCCGATGCGCGCGGTAAAATCGCCGATGATAAGCACGCCCACATTGCCCGCATCCTGGAACTGGCGCATCTTACGCAAACAAACCGTGTGGCCCAGATGCAAGTCGCTCATGGTGGGGTCGACGCCTAATTTGACGCGCAGTTTCTTACCCGTGCCAAGACGCTCTTGCAACTCCGCCCTAGTGGTGACGGTGACCGCACCGCGCAACAAGATATCGATAGCGCTCACGAACCCCCCAATGCGGCCTTGACAGTCTCAGCAAGCTTGTCGATATCGAAAGGTTTGAGGATATATCCGGTGGCGCCCTCCTGGCTCGCCCGGTCCTTGTCCGCGGCGTTAGCCATGCCTGTGAGCATATAGATTGGAATCTGGCT
>JBBTGF010000303.1:0-5787 GCA_038041525.1 Elusimicrobiota bacterium
TGAGCCTGCTGCCGATGCCTTTCACTAGCGCCACAGGCATGGTGAAGGAGACTTCCGATGCCATGGTGATGCGTGCCGACAGTATCCCGGATATCAACAATGTCCCTCAAGGCAAGAAGGATTTCGCGCTCTTCCGTCTGGCGGCATCGATGGATACCAACGGAGGCCAATTGACCGGCCTAGTCTTGCGTCGTCAGGGTTCGACCCCGGATTCGAGTATCAGCAATGTCAAGGTCTGGAAAGATGCGGACGCGGACGGGAACTTCAGTGTGGTGGGTGATACGGTGGTGTCGTTGGGCATCAACAGCTTCTTTAATGGCGCGGTCAATGTCGCGCTCTCGGCGCAGTCGCTCTCCGCTACCACGAAATATTTCTTTATCACGGTCGATATCGATGCCAACGCCGTCGTGGCGTCGACCTTCTCCGTGGTTATCTCCACGTCGGGCGACGTTTCCATGTCGGGCGGTTCCGACTATGTGCGTTCGACGTATTTCCCGGTCAACAGCGACGGATCCTTGCAGACGACCTCGGTGCAGCAATACAGCAATCTTGTGGTGATCAGATTCACCGACTTGGCGCTGGATAAGGCCGCAGTGGGCGCCAAAAAGGTGCCCATCGAAGGCATGCGGCTTTATTCAGACTTGAATAACGTCACCTGGTCGCAGATGCGCGTGGATTACCAAGGCACCAACAGCCAGGATATCGAGAGGATCTATCTGCATCAGGATTCGAACCTTTCCGGCGAGTACGAGGAACTCTCCGATCTGGTGGTCACCTCGGGAGCGTTCGCCGGGTCTAATACCATGATCTTTAGCGGGTTTACCAAGACCGTGTCTCCCGGCAACAGCTTATCCGGCGGCGTCACGTATTTCATCACAGTCGATGTCGCCACTAGCGCTATCCCGGCGAATAATTTTACTTTGCGCTGGACGGGTGAGAATTACTTCACGGTCAATGCGCCTAACCAGGTCTCATCCTCGACGTTCCTGGCTGAATCAGGTTCCGTGGTCATCAAACCCCCGCCGGTCAAGGTGTTCACCAGAGGAGAAGACGCCGTCGTCGGTGACGTGGAGCAAGGTCAGGCGGAAGTACCGATGCTCAAGCTCAAGTTCTGGACCAACCTAGCGTACAACACGGATATCAGTAAGATCAGGATCAATCTCACCGCCGATGCCCCGGATGATGCGATCGACTCGATACGCATCGTCAAAGATGATGGGGATGGGTCTTATGGTCTAGGCGATTCGTTGCTTGGGCAAGGCACATTCAATGTGGGTACTTCGTTAGTGACATTAGCGCCGACGTTGACCGCCAATATTAGCACGGTGACGGTGTTCATTCTTTATGACATCAACGGTGACGCCGCGGCTTTAGGCCAGATGCAGGTGGGCGCGGGACTCAATTCCAACAGCTATATCGACGTGGGTTCGGAGAACAGCGTCGATGACAGTGGTTTCCCGATCCGCTCGAGTTCGATGACGGTCAAGCCCACGGTCTCGTTGCTCAATGTCACGGGTCAGGACGTGGCGCCGCCTTATATCGTGCAAGGATCGACCGGTATCGTATTCGAGAAACTCCTGCTTAAGACGACTGATCATTCTTTGTCAGCCACATCGGTCGTCATCAGCAAGACCGGTACGCTCAATGATGCCGAGGTCACCAATATCGAGGTCTACAATGACGTCAACAAGGATGGGTCATTCAATTCCGGCGACGTTATCTTGAACGCCAGCGCCAGGCAGTTCGTCAATGGCCGCGCTACCATCTTCTTTGATGATGCGCTATTGGTCTCCGACGCCGGGACGCAGATTTTAGTGGCGTTGGCGATCACCCGGACCGCGCCGACTGCGGCCACCGTGGGCGTGCAGATAAGTTCGGCGAATTCGTTCACGGTCTCTTATCCGAATCTCATCTATGATTCGGGATTCCCATTCTCAAGCACGGTCATCGCATTGCGCGACTTGCCGGATAAGCTCAATATCGCGCTTGCAGATATCGCCGATACCGAGATCGGACAGGGCAAGAAGAATCAAGGTATCGTGAAAGTCACCGTCTGGGCTAATGAGGACAGTCTGGTGGCTGACTGGTTGAGGTTCGATAAGACGGGCAGCCTTTACGACGTGTCGCTGACCTCGTTCGGATTCTACAAAGATGATGGGGACGGCCTCTTCGGCACGACGGACACTTTGTTGACCACGGCGACTTTAAGCGGCGGTTTCGTCTTGTTTGACATTAACGAGACCGTTACCACCTCTTCGGTTACATACTTCATAAGCGTAAGTTTAAGCGACAGCGCCAATGTCGGTGATAGTTTCGAGGTGCGCATGGTCAACGGTTATGCCGCAGCGACCGGTATCGATGCCGTCAGCGCCATCGCGGGTTTTGTCAGTAAATCGATCAAGGTCCGCGATGTGCAGACGCCCACTATCCCTATCATCGTCGATGCGGGTAAATATACGGCGAGCGTGGCTAAATTCGTGGGCAATTGGAAGGCCATTTTGGATTCGGGAGCGATCGATGATTATCGCTATTGCATCGGTACGACGCCGGGCGGCACAGAGGTCAAGGATTGGACGAGCGTGGGCGTATCCACCTGGTCGGAGATCGTTGGCGTCTCGCTCTCCCAGGGGACGACATATTACTTGAGCGCCAAAGCGCTATCGAGTTTCGGCAAGTGGTCTTCCGTCGGGATATCTGACGGCATCATTGTCGACATCATAGCTCCGGTCTTTGTGGCCAAACCTTCCGCGCAGGTGCAGGATAAGAATATCGTTTTGAACTGGACTAAGCCACAGACGAGTATTTCGGGTATCAAGAGATATTATGTCGAAGAGCGCCGTGCCGATGCGCCGACCTGGACGAGCGCGGTGCTATATTCGACTTCCGGAGCCAAATCATTGCTCGGTCAGACGTTGAGCTACAAGGTTTTGGCGGCAGGCGACGACTTGGTCACGGCCACTGACTTACAGGTTGTCATGGAGAATAAGGTGGCTGGTACTTATTTCTATCGCCTTAAGGCGGTTTCGGGGGCGGATGTGACTAGCGACCCGTCGGAGGAGATCCGCGTGGTTGTGGGTATCGCTACCAAAGAAGAGGCGATCTTCAATGTGCAGGCGTATCCTAACCCGGTCGATATCAGGAAGCAGTCGGTGAATATCTATTATGACTTGAACCGCGACAGCGACGTCGAGATCAAGATATTCGACCTGTTCGGTAAAGACATCAAGACCTTGAGTTTCTCGGCGGGCGCCGAGGGCGGCCGCTTGGGCGGCAACCTGGTCAAATGGGATGGCAGGCGTATCGACGGGCAGTCGGTCTCCTTCGGAGTGTATCTGTTAAGGATAAAAGCCAATGTTTCAGGCGCGACGAAGGTTTACAAGGTCGGAGTGATCCACTGACATGAAAAGAATAGGGGAAATATTCATTGATTCTTCGGCGCGAATCGCGCCTCAGAATGACATTAGGGCGTGTCATCCTGAGCGAAGCGAAGGATCAATAAAGAAATTCAGAGCAGTTGGCTGGGTTTTGATGGTTTTGATGGTTGCTATGACATCGCATTTATCCGCTAAGGAACTCGGTGGCAATGCCGGGGATATCTGGACCTTCGGCGCGGGCGCGCGTTCTTTGGGATTGGCTAATGCCGCTATCGAGCTCTCTGATGACGCCACGGCGGGGTATTGGAACCCGGCCCGTTTGTCTTATTTGAGCCAGATGAATTTCAATTTCCTGCATGCCGCCCTTTTCGAGGGCGCGGCTTATGATTATATGGGCTGGGCGTACCCCACGATGTCTGCGGGGACTATCGGACTCAACATGGTTAAGCTTGGTATCGGCGGCGTCGAGCAAAGAGACGAGAACAACAACTTGCTCGGAGATTTCAGTTTTGCCAGCACGGGAATGAGCATGAGTTATGGTAACCAATTCGGCGCTAATTTCGCTTTTGGCGGTAATTTGAAGTATTTGACGAGAACTTTGCCCGGCGCTTCGTCATCGCTGATGTCGTTCGATCTAGCTGCGGACTACCGGGCGTTTAAATATGGCGAAGTGGGCATGGTCTTGCGCGACGTCTTCTATACGGCTAGCGGCACGGATGACGAGTTGCCGCTCAACCTGACTTTGGGCGCAAGTTACGGGCTTTTTGAAGGCGCGCTCAAGACTTCGCTGCAATTCGAACAACAGGGAGGAGTCATCCGCACGGGCTTGGAATACGGCCTGGGGCCCGCCGCTCTACGGTTAGGTTTAGGCGGCGTGGGTCAGACCGCCGCCGGCCTGGGATTCCGTTATCGCAATATTCAGCTCGATTACGCCATCATGATCCATGAGCTTGGCAACTCGAGCAGGTTCTCCATGGGCTTCTGGTTTGGCACCAGCCGTACCCGGCAGCGCAAAGATCTCTCGACTATCTATTCCGACCGTGCCCAGGATTCCTATCGTAAAGGACAGTTCCTGCGCGCGTACCGGCTCTTGGACAGGGCGCTGGTGTTCAACCCCGGAGACGCTCTGATGTCGGCACGCAGTGAACGTTTGAACAAGATTATCCTCTATCTGCGTCTGACACGCAAAGAACTGCCGCGGCGCAATGCCGAAGATTCACCGAACAAGAAGCGTAAGTATGTCTATATCATCAAAGGCCTTTCCGACTATATCGAGGCTAATATTGACGGGGCGCTTTTGATGTTGCGCCAGGCGTTGTCATTAGACCCCGGCGATGAAGGTCTGCGTAAGATCTACGATACCATTCTTGAGGAATCGGGTAAAAAGGAGCTCAAGGACGTGCCTATGTTGTCGGCTGAGGCTAACATCGGAGCTAAGCTAGCTGACGCGGACCGGTTCTTCAGGCAAGGTCGTTTTGATATGGCGGCCAAGGCGTGTGAGGACGTCGTCAAGCTTGAGCCTAATAACGCGCTGGCCTTGGAGCGTCTGGGTTCCGCGTATTTCGCTTTAGGGTTGAAAGAAAAAGCGGTCGGGGTCTGGAACAAGGCATTGGAGCTTAAGCCTAACAACGAGGCCTTGCGCAACTTTTTGCAGCGTT
Organism: Elusimicrobiota bacterium; assembly: GCA_038041525.1. Lineage (GTDB taxonomy): Bacteria > Elusimicrobiota > Elusimicrobia > JACQPE01 > JACQPE01 > JBBTGF01. The sequence continues at coordinate 5,033 of JBBTGF010000303.1, forward strand.
TTAATTGGGCCAAATAAGACATCTATTCGGCAAAAAACCCGTTGCGCGCACGGACATCTCCATTTAAACTTAAGTGGGAGTAGTGTCTATGAGAGGGAAAAGACGCATCTACGCGGCCGTATCCATAAGTCTGTTGACTTTAACCTGTTTGACGCCTGTGAGCGCGGGTGTTGAGATGGGCGGCAACACTATCCTTGACGTCTCTTCGCGTATGTCAGGGGAGCTCAAGCGGCGCATCCAAGAACATCTCGATAAGATCTTCGGTTATGGCAAGAGCGAAGTCTTCGTGCATGTCGACGTCGGGTTCTCCACCGAAGTTAAAAACGAACTCGAGAAGACGCTTAAATCATATCTTGCCGGCGAATCGAACCTAGCGCAACAGCAGGGGAAGCCCGGGGAGCCGCCGCCAAAGCCGTCAGCCAATTATCAGTGGATGTTCCCGGGTTTAAGCCAAGAACAGCCGGCACAGAATCAGAACGAGGCGTTCATTCTGCCCGGGTTCACCTTACAGGGGTATGGCGGCATGACTCCGGGAGCCAATGCGAACCAAGGACCCTCCGCAGGGATGGGTATGCCCATGGTGGTCAATCGGCAGGCGCCAGCCACGCCATTTTCCGACCCTAACTTCCTTTATGCTATCGGTCTTGACATCAAACGCATCTTCGTCAAAGTTGCGCTAGATCAGTCGTTGCCCGCCGATGCCGAGATGAAAGTACAGGCTTTAGTGGGGGCTTTGCTTGATATCGACCCCAACC
>JBBTGF010000304.1:0-5058 GCA_038041525.1 Elusimicrobiota bacterium
GCGTGGGACCTAGATCAGATGGGGGACTTTAGACCTATGCCGTGATGCCCGAAAGTCCCGAGCCTGGGACTTTTGGCTGCGGCGCTGGCAGTAGTTCGGTAGCTGGATAGCGCTGGGTCCGTGTCCCTGTCATCGTCTGAATCCTGCCCGTTTCGGGGCAGAAAGTTTCGTAGATTTTGGCGGCGTCAGGCGCATCGGCTCGCGCTTCCTCGATCTCGATGCACCCTGTGAAATGTGCCGCGGCGATCTTGGCGCTGTAAGCTACTTTGGTTATACTGCGGCGTATCACGTAGCCCGAACGCTTGGTCAGCCATGAGGAGCCTTCACGATAGGGGAAGCGCAGCAGCAGGGTCGATTCCTTGGTATCAGGGTGACCTAGTCGTTCATTGATCAGGCTGTCGGCCTTATCGATGAAGAGGTGTGTCACCTGCGCGGCGCGCGCGCCGGGTGCTGTCGGTTTGCCGGCATAGAATTCCCTTTTAAGGATGAAAGTCTTTCCCTGTTTGCTTACGGTATTGATGTTGTAAAGGTTCTTGCCATGGCTGGCGCTGTCGACCTCGACCCATTGCTGGCCTACGGAGAGGGGGAGAAAATCCCTGCCCGTAACCAGCGCCGCGCGCGCGGCGCTGGCAGGTCCGTTAAAGGGCTCCAGGCGCGCGGCGCGCAAGAGCCGGGCATCGGCGGCGTCATGGAGACCTAGGGCGCGGCAGGCCGCTGCGGCTCCCAGCATCCCTATCTGTTTGTCGGTGATTTTGGCAGCCTTGGCGCTCAACCGGTCGAACGACTTGAGCGCTTCGGGATAGGCTTTCATCTTATATCGATAACGGGCGTTTTTGAGCGTACGCGCGTCGCCGCAGGAGGCGACGGCCGCGGCCGTGAGCAGGAAAGCCAAGATACGCGACATGTTAGAATATTACTTAAACCTCTCGGTGAATGCCAGCGAGGTTTCCTCGGGTACGTAGCTCAGCGGTTAGAGTGTCCGCCTCACACGCGGAAGGTCGAAGGTTCAAATCCTTCCGTACCCATTTATACGCAACCCTATCGGGCGCCGTCGCTGAACCCCCCAAAGAGGAATAAGAATTTATTCTAGGAATGTGGAGAGTTGTTTTAGGCGGCGGTCTAGTTCTTGGGAGCGGACGTTGCCGGGGTCGAAATTGTTGGCGGCGTCGACGAACTCTTTGGCTTTGTCGAAGTGTAGGCGCGCTTCGTTGCGGTCGAGCACCTGGATGGCTTCGCTGGTGCGTGCGATGTAGACCGCGGCTAAGTGTGAGAGGCAAAGCGACATGGCTTGCTCACGGTTCAAGTTCTGCAGTAGTTTGACTCCGTTTAAGTCGATCTTCTCTTTGGCGACGAGCAATTCTTTCTCCGCGGCATCCAGGAAGCCTTGGCTCAAATACAGACTGCCGAGGTTGAGGTAGGCTTCACCCATCCCAGATTGTTTAGCGATAGCGGATTTGAATTCCTGTTCAGCCAGGGTTGTCATCTGTTGTCGCGCGTAGCGCACGCCGCGTTTGAAGTGCTTGGCAGCCGAGTACATCGGCGGCATCACTTGCAGGCCGATGACGGCGATGACTACTATGAGTCCGGGCAAAAACCCTTGCAGGGAGCGCGTCTTCCAAAGATAAAGGGGGAAAGAGAACGCCCATAAGAACAGGTTCGACAACGTCCAGAGGACATGGTTCATGCGGTATTTCTGGCTGTCCGCGTAGACCCATCCGGTAGTCAGGATGACGGCGAAGAAGGCGATAATGGTGGCTTCCACCATCGGGTTGAAATAATTACCCACCATGGCGAGCAGGAACAAGCCGCTGAAGATGCTGATATTGCCCCATGAGGGCATGCCCGGTCTGACGCTTTGCGGGACTCCCGTGGTCTTGCCGCAGCCCATGCAATAATTCGCGTGTTCAGGATTCTTTCCGCCGCAAGATGAACAATACATGTCTGTACCTCACTTTAGTCTAACCGCAGTTCTGCCATATCACCATACTCAATCAGTTATTTTAGCTTGCATCGCTGTCAGTGTCTTGGCGATGACCCGGCGCAGTTCAAAAGGGTTGACCGGTCTGATGAACACGAGTTCACCGGTGATTTTGGAGTCCGCCGTGACCCGGTCCGACAGCAGGATGGTCAAGACTCCGCCGGCAGGGGACTCTTGGGCGCCCGGCGCCATCAGACGGTTCTGTTCGTAGTCCAGGCGCTCGATGATCAATATGTCGGCACGCCTGCCGCTGGGGCGCTTAAACGCGTCCTTGTATAATGGGACCGATTCAATGTCCGGGCAGTATCTCTTTAGTGACTCATAGAGCAGCGTGGCTTCCTCTTTGTCAGGGCAAACGATCGTAATCGACCGTTTGGATAGATTCAGGGTCTCCTTAGTCGCGCTGCCGTTTAAGTGGCAGGAGATGATATATTCGAGGTCGCTGCGTTCGAAGGGTTTGTGGATGAAGTCGTCGACACCGGCCTTGATGATATCCAAGGTTAATCCGGATGACAGATAGCCTGACATCGCTATGATGGGGATTGCGGGGAAGCGTTGCTTCGCGCATTTGGCGAACTCCGCTGGTTTTAATCCCGGCATTTTAAGGTCGAGCATGATGAGTTTGACAGCGGGCCCGAGAGCCGATAGCGCGGCGTTGCAATCAGGCGCATGTGATGGTTCATAGCGCTTGCGCAGGAAGCGTAGGCAGGTGTATGCGACATCCGGGTCGTCTTCGATCACCAGTATTTTTTCAGACGCCATCGGTTAAGCTCCTATTTGTGGACGGCGCGTCTGTAAAGGCAGGATGACCGTGAATGTCGAACCTTTGCCTTTCCCCGGGCTCTTCACAGTGATCGTGCCACTATGTTTTTGCACGATATTGGCGCTTAAAGACAATCCGAGACCGGTGCCCTTGTCTTTTGATTTAGTGGTGAAGAACGGCTTGAAGATGTTGCCGATATCCGCAGCGTCGATGCCTTCCCCGCTATCCGTGACGCTTACGCTCACTGCGGCGTCATTGCGCTCGATCTTGATATCGAGTGAACCGCCGTTGGGCATGGCGTCACGTGCGTTTAATATAAGGTTTAAGAACACCTGTGTGAGTTCCGCAGCGATACATTCGATCTGGCAGTGGCTTTGTTGGCATGGGCGCTGGGTAGCGGGTCGTGACCTAGCCGGACAGGTGAAGTTGATGGCGATGTTGCTGTCCTCGAGTTGTTTGGCGCAGAGCTCCAGCGTGTTAGTGACGACCGAGCATGCGGCGATGGTCTCGAAAGCGCCTTGCGCGCGGCGCGAGAAGCCGAGCATACTGGTGATGATCTTTTTGGCTCGCAAGGCCGCTTGTTTGATCGTCTCATAATCTTTCGTCCTTGGGTCTTGCGGGTCGGAATCTTCCAGTAGCATCGAACTGATGCCAAGGACCGCCGCTAGCGGGTTGTTCAATTCGTGAGCCACGCCGCTGGCTAATTCGCCGATCGCGGCTAGTTTACCGGATTGCAGCAGTTCGCTCTCAAGCTGTTTGCGGCGCGAAACGTCGTGCGTGACCAATACGATGTAGGATCTGCCGTTCTGCGTGAACATCGAATCCCGGACTTCGACGAAGAACTCAGCGCCGTCTTTTCTGCGGTGGCGGTCTTCATGGAAATCCGTCTTGCCCACGAGCCAGTCGCCGACGCGCCGGTCGGCATCAAGGTCTGGTTCGGCGCGTAACGTATTGGTATGTTTGCCGACGATCTCGTCATGCTGGTAGCCGTAGGTGCGTATTGCGGCATTGTTGACATCGGTGATCATTTTAGTCTCTGCATCGACGACGAAGATGCTGTCGTTGATGCTTGAGAATATGCGCTGCACGCGGTCTTCGCTTTCACTGATCGCAAGGTGAGCGCGGCGCCGTTCCATGGCCCCGCTAATGATCTCCGCCGCGAGCCGCAAGAGGTTGATGTCTTCCTGGGACCAGAGTTTGTCGGTCTTAACTGCGTCAAAACCCATGAATCCCGAAAACCGCCCCGCAGACAGCAGCGGTACGAGCAACACGGAATGTATGCCGATAGAGGCGATGAAGCCTCTTTCTCTTGAGGAGTCGGGCCCCGTGGCGACCATATAGATGTCTTTGGATTCACGCTGATGGCGCGCCGTATCGCCGATGCCCGGTATGCAGACAGGCGAGCCGCGCGTGAGCGCGCGTATTGACCAGGCGAAGTTGGCGGTAGGCACGTTCTGTAGGGACTGCATTTGCGCTTCGATGCCGCGTTGGCACCATTCATGGGTATTGGCCATATAATTCTTATCGTTGGCGATGCTGAAGATGTAAGCGCGGTCGGTCCTAGAGAACCTGCCGATGGTTGAGAGCGCGAGATTAATATCGGCTTCGATCATGGTGACGTCGTGGCGGGCGAACGTCCCGGAGATGGCGCTGATGATGCTCTCAAGCTCGATACGGTTGCGGAGCATCTTTTGCGTGCGTTCGCGTTCTGTGATGTCGCGTACGAACCCGACGATGAATGTCTTGTTCTGCGTGATGATTCGGTTGATGCTGACCTCGACAGGGAACACCGTTCCATCTTTCTTACGGTGGTCGTTCTCGTGCGCGATCCCTGTCCCGTCTTTGACCGCACTGGAAATCATCGCTTTCATCCTTTCGGGGTTGACGGAAATATTATTCGTGTGCATCCCGATCATTTCTTCGCGGCTGAAGCCATAGAGCCTTTCCGCCGCGGGATTGACGTCTATAAACATGCTTGAATCAGGGTCTACGATGAGCATCGCATCATTGATTGCGTAGAGGATATCGTGATACCTCTCTTTATGTTTATGTTCCAGCGCTGCCTGCGCATGGAGCGGGTCTTTGATGGCGTGGTTGGCGTAAAGTAGCAGTAGGGTCAACCCAAAAAGGTTGAGCGATAGCGTGACGATGAAGATATGCCTGGAGACCTTTTTGTTTAAGTTGTCAGTTTTTTCCATGTTAGCTGTCAGACTGCGGCTGTCGAGCGCTTGACGCGTGACACTGGTGGATTGTTACGCTATTTTTTCATAGATGGTGTTTGAGACGAACCAGGAACTGGTCAATGAGAGCGCAAGGA
>JBBTGF010000305.1:0-10936 GCA_038041525.1 Elusimicrobiota bacterium
TCAGGGAATTACGCGTCGGATTCTCTTTAGGGATCATCTATGCCATCATGGCGGGTGCTGCAGCGCTGACGCTCTATGGCGCAAAGTTCGGTCTCATCTTCGCAGTGGTCGTCGCCCTAGGGGTCGCTTCATCGATGACCATCGCTTCGGTCGTCGGGGCCGCGGAACCGTTCGTATTCAACAAACTCAAGATCGATCCGGCGACGGCAGCCGGACCACTGGTGACAACGATGACCGATCTGGTGAGCGTGACGATCTATCTGGGCGTAGCCAGCCTACTGCTGACCTGGCGGCCGTAATCATCCTGCTGGCGCACGATATCGTCTTCTCCAAGATAACTCCCGCATTGCACTTCGATGATGACGAGCCTTGTACTGAAAGGATTATGGATGCGGTGCCACGTGCCTTTACGGATAAAAACCGACTGATTGTACCCGAGGGTCTTGCAACGTCCGTCGTATTGGACTCTGGCCTTACCCGCGACCACGGTCCAATGCTCGCTACGATGGCTATGCTTCTGCAGGCTCAAGCGATGTCCTGGGTTCACTTCAAGTTTTTTGACTTTATAACCTGCGCCATGAGCAACGACGCTCCAGCGTCCCCACGGTCGAGCTTCGGACTTCTTTTCTGCCATAATATACTTGGATATTATACAGCGTTGTCATGATCCAACCGGCCCGAATCAAGAAGATCCTTGTCATCAAAATCTGCTGTTTGGGCGACATACTTTTCATGACACCCACGCTGGCCGCCCTGCGCGACGCATTCCCGCAAGCCCGCATCGACTTTCTCGCCAGTTCCTGGGTCAAAGACCTGTTGATGCGCATCGTCCCGAGCGTCGGCCATATCCGCTGGGATGCGGCATTCCCCGGCAAGAGCCTGCTGTATCGATCGACTGCTACCATCAGCCTCGCAGCCGAGCTTAAACGTGGCGGTTACGATTTGGCTCTCATCGGCCACCGTTCTTGGCCGTTCGCCGCGCTCACGTACCTCGTAGGTATCCCTATCCGGGCAGGATTCTCCAGCCGCTGGGGCGATATCTTCTTGACGCACAAGACTGCTTTTGCAGCACAGGCTCATGAGACCCAACGCTATCTGCGCATCACTCAAGACCTTGGCATCAACGCACCCGCGACCGGTGAGCTCAAACTTAAACCCGCACCGGGCGACGCGCAGGCGGCACAGCGACTGTTGCAAGACCACGGTGCGGATATCGGGCAACGCCCTATCTGCATATTACCCGCAGGAGGCAACAACCCGGGGACCAAGATGCCCATCAAACACTGGCCCCACGGGTTGTACACGCAACTCATCGATAGGCTCCTAGCCCGGACATCTCATCCGATCCTGCTTTTAGGTGACATCAATGATAAAGCCGTGGCCTCACGTATCGTAGATTCCGTCGCCCCGCTTGAGCGCAAACGTCTCATCGACCTGACAGGTAAGACTGATTTTTCCGGACTCACGGGTCTGCTCTCCATGAGCCGGCTGTCCATCGGCGCGGATTCCGGGCCCCTGCACATGTCAGCGGCGCTGGCGGCACCTACCTTGATACTCTTCGGGCCTTCCGATCCACGACTCGTGGCGCCACCGAACCCGAACTGCCGTTATTTATGGAAACAAGTGGATTGCGCTCCCTGCTACACGCCCGATTCGGTGACCATCGCCACTAATTATAAGCGTAACGAATTCCTCTGCCATACCGGGACCTATGCATGCTTGCAGACACTCACTGTCGAAGAAGTCTTGACTGCAGCCATGGACATGCTCGACCATGCGTGAGCGCCCCAGAATACTCATCGTCTCTAAGCTGTACCATCCCTGGATAGGCGGCGTCGAGCGTCACGTCCAGGATCTCGCGGAAGGTCTCTCAAAGCAATTCGATGTCAGCGTGCTCTGTTGTCAAGAACCCGCAGAAAAGGGGACAGGCTACTTTTAATGTAAAAGGAAAAGTAGCCTGTCCCCTTTTCTCAAAATCTATAAAGCCCCCAGCCTGGGCATGTTCTGGAGCATGCCCATCAGTTGGCGCTTCCCATTTTGGCTACACCGTCTAGCCGAAAATGTCGACATCATCCATTTTCATTTCCCCTTTCCACTGGCTCTTTTATCCAATGTCTTTTTCTCCCGCTCAAAGATCCTCATCACCTGGCACTCCGACATCATACGCCAAAAGGTGCTGGCCGCACTGCTGCGGCCGCTAATACAACGCGCGCTCGCGCACGCCACAGCAGTCATCACCACCTCACAAAGCATGATACGCACATCGAACATGCTGGCCGGGTACCGAAAAAAATGCCGCGTCATCCCGTTAGGTATCGATCCATCTCCCTACAAAGACCCAGCGCAACCACAACACCCTTCCGAGATTGCGTCAGCGCGTGCGGCAGGCCTGCCCATTATCCTCTTCGTCGGCCGCTTGGTCCCTTACAAAGGCGTTGACATCCTGATCCATGCCCTGACGCGCATGCGCACATCCTGCCGTGCGCTCATCATCGGCGACGGACCACTCAAGGATGATCTTGCCGCACTGGCAACAAACCTCGGTATTTCAGACAAGATCGTGTTCCTTGGTCCGCTTAAAGACAAAGCTCTCATCAGCTATTACCAGAACAGCGACATCTTTGTCTTGCCTTCGGTCCAAGCGAGCGAGGCCTTCGGCATCGTACAGCTTGAAGCCATGGCCTGCGGCATCCCGGTCATCAATACCGACCTACCGACAGGTGTCCCTGAAGTAAGCCTTGACGGCCAGACCGGCTTGACGGTCAAAGTGGGTGATCCGCAAGCTTTAGCCGATGCTCTGGATAGACTCGTCACCGACATCCCATTAAGAAAACGCTTGGGTGAGAATGCCAAAAAGCGCGTCCACGACTTATTCACTATCGAAATGATGGTCGAGGCCACCGCAAGCCTTTACCGCGAAGTGATGGGCAATTAAAGCGGTTTGATGACCATCAGGCGAGCCCTGGTGAGATAGATGCATGCTTCCGCCGACACCGCACAAAGTACGCCACCCCATAACCCCAAGATGGGAAGCAGCAAGATATTGCCGATGATATTGACCGCCAGTCCGTAAAAAGTGGTCTTGAGCAGGTCTGACTCCCTGCCCGTGGCCAACAACAGACTTGATGAGACCATATTGGCCCCGCGTAACAGCAAAACCCAGGAATAAGCAGCCAGAATGATACCCACACCGTCATATTGCCTGCCAAAGACCCACTCGGCAATACCCGAAAGACCGAATAAGCATAAAACCAGGCTCAATGCGCCGCCCAACCATAATGCCTTGGTAACCGACTCTTTATAATTAACCTCCCGCTCCCGCTCATGCCTGATGAAATACGCCAACGAGCTGTCCGCGATCGCGGCAAACAAAAAGAGCGGCGCTTCCGCGGTCCGGCATGCTAAGAAGTAGATGGATAGCGCATGATAGTCAAGAAAGCTCTTGACCAACAAAGCATCCGCTCTAGCTACCAGCACCCCGATAAGCTGCGCCAGCCAGATGACAAACGTCGGGCGGGAAAAAAGATATCCGGACACCTTGCACCCGTTATTGTCGAATACCGCTCGCAAAGCTATCAACCAACCCTCACGCAACAACGGTAATTTGATAAAGATCGCGAGCCACAGACAGACTGCCTCGAACATCCGCTCCGCCGCGAACGCCAGAATAAAACCCAACAATCCCCAGTATGTGATACCGACATAAACCGCTGCCAATAGCGCAGTTTGAGAGACCAAACCGGCCACGAGCACGCCTCTGGGATAGAGCATGGTATTGACGAAACCGTAGGCCAGCTTGCTTTGCATGAAGCAGACATGCCAAAGCCCGAACGCCGCGCTATATGGCCATGGCAAGAAAATGAACCCGCATGCGGCGCCGAACAGACTCAAAAAACCCTTGATGATCGCGGCCTGCTGCCATCTGACCTTGAGCCCAATATCTTGGGCAGGTTCAGCGGACTCGCTCCACCTGCGGCTAGCCGCAATATCGACTCCCAAACCGAAAATGTGCACGAAGATATCACAGAACGAATAGATATACGCGAACATCCCAAAAGCCGCGGATGATAACAGCCGGGCGCCTAGGATATTGACTGCGAATTTAGTGAGTCTAAAGATGAAAAGGTTGATACCTAGATAAAGATTATGGATACGGAACGAGCGCACGGCTATATTGTATTGATTTGACGTGTCTGATTGTCATCTAATGCTTACCTTGTCATCCTGAGGAGCGAAGCGACGAAGGATCAATAAAGAGGAATAGCTTGATTGATTCTTCGCTTCGCTCAGAATGACAAAGCAGCTCAGAATGACAAAGCAGCTCGGAATGATCGAAATGGCTTAGACTGACAATCTTAGAACCGATACGCCAATGAGACCCGGTGTGTGTCGCCTAGGCCACCGAAGGGCACGAAGGCATAGTCAAGACCGATGGCGTCTTTGCGCATGCCTAAGCCCGCGGCAAAGCCTACGCCCGCATCGGAATCACGGCCGAGCTGCCAGCCGGTGCGGAAGGCAAAATTCTTATGGAACCACCATTCAACGCCGGGTTGCACATAGGTCAGACCGTCGTTGACCAGGATGTCGGCATCTAAAGCTAGGTTCAACTTACCCATCTTGCCTAAGTCACGGCGGTAACCCACGCCGGGTTTGATGTTCAAAGGCAACGGGTCACCCTCATCGACGAACTTGAGTTCCCCGCCTAAGTTCAAGACCGCTAGAGAGAACGACAGATTGCTGGCTTTATGCGCGGCGATGACTCCAAGATCGGCGGCAAAGGTACTGGCGCTGGCGGCATCCAAGTCCGAACTGACGAACTTAAGAGCGGCGCCGTAATGCATGGCGAAGGCGTTCAGGTCGAACTTGTTGGCCCAAGCCAAGGCGCCTGCCATGTCCTGGGTGTTGAACTCACCACCATCCGGGACATCGGCGTCGCCGGAAGCCGCAGAACGCTTCTCGATACTACCCACCGAGAGCATGGTGATGCCCACGCCGAAGGTACCGTATTTCGAGGGATGACCGTAGCCCAAGAACTGCTGCGCAGTGTCGACAAAATACGCATTGTAAGACAGCGACACCTCGCGCTTCTCCAGCATCGCCAAGCCCGCCGGGTTCCAATAGATGGCGGTCGGGTCATCGACGATGGGGCTTAAAGCCCCCGCCATGCCGGCTGCGCGCGCGCCCACGCCCACGCGCAGGAACTGGCCGCCAGATGTACCTGCACCACTGGCAACAGCCATCGATGCGGTCAAGGCGAATAAGGCGGTCAAGCTCATCAAAAACTTTGCTTGGTTGGTCATGTTATGTTTTGTCATTGTCATGTCTCCTACTTCACCAGCACCATCTTGACCGGCTCCTTCTTTGGAGCCCCTGGTGCGTCGATGACCGCGAAGTAGACGCCGCTGGCGACATCGCCACCGGAGTCGTTCCTGCCGTCCCATTCGATGTAGTTGTACTGACTGCCGGTCACGCTGACGGAAATCTCGCGGACCAAGTCGCCGGCCACATTAAAGATCTTCACCATGGCCGTACCGGATGCCGTAGGCGCTACCACGATATAAGTACCGCGGATCGACGTGTTGACGCCGCTGGTACCCGTGCGCAAGGTGACGGTCTTGGTCACTAGGTTGAATGGGTTCGGGAAGTTGTAAGCCATATACTTGCTGGCCGCCACCCCGCCCGCTGCGGCTACGCCCACCATGAAGGAGCCGGAACCAAAGTTACCGGCCAATGGGTTATAGGCAAAGGTGTTACGCTTATGCAACGAATTCATCGAACCCCTGGAACCATTGGAAGCGATGCCGTATCCCGACAAGGTCGATAAGTCGACGGGGATACTGCAGGTTCCGCCGGCTTCACCATCATAAGTCAAGGTTCCTGACAATGCTTGCCAAGTCAATGTATTCGGATTGTAATAATACGGGGTCAGACTGGCGACTTCAGCAGCATTAGCCTTACACGCGAACGTCAATGTCACCGGCCTGTTGGCGTTGAACTGCACGCTGCTTAAGACCAAGTCGAACAGCGAGCTGTTGAATGTCCCGCTGAAACTCGTCTTCGCAGCCATCGACGCCAAGCCCGCGGCAGTCGAGGTGCTCGTAGCGGTCAAGCCACCTGTCGGGAACTCTCCTGCCGTCGTCGAACTGATCATCGAACCCAAACCGAACTCGATATATGAACCATCGCCCGCCACCATGGTGTCGTTATCCGGATCGCCGGTCAATTGCTGGTCGATGCTCTGTTTGACCGCCTGAATACCCTTACCGAAGGTAACTTCCTTGATAAAGGTCTTTGGCGGTAGCGAATTATCGATAGCTTCGATATGCAGAATATATGCAGTATTATCCGCCAAGCTCGTCAACAGCACGAACGCCTCGATACTGCCATCCGGCAGGTTATTGAAGGAATTCGAAACATCCGTAGCTTTAAGCACTTCGTAACCGCCTGCACTTTCCTCGAAATGTACGTTGCCATCGGCAAAGTCATTAGGATTCTTAATGAGGATGGTAAAAAACTCGGTACCCTGACTGACGGAAACATTGATATCCAAAGGCTTAGGTTGCAACAGGAAGTCGACATCCGTGATAGCGCCATCGATAGCCTGCGTCGAGGCAGTCTGCACCTGCCGACCTTCGGCAAGCGCAAAGAATTTGTAGACGTGCGTCGGGACCAGTCCGGTGAACGCATAAGCCCCTGTCGAACTGGTTTCCGTGGTATAGGCCGCATTGGCCTCGTCGCCCGTCGCCGTATCGTCGTAAGCGATGATACGCGCACCGGAAACACCGACTTGTTTGGGGACCTTGATAGGGCTCGTACCGATATAACCCACGGTTTTAAGCACAGTCTCGGAAACCGTACCACTGACACTGCCACCCGCCGGTTTCATGGCGAAGTCGACAGTCACAGCAGTGCCCAAGAATGCCTGCCCGGGATTGATGAACTGCTGCTTTTTGCCCAAAGCATAACCACTAGCACTGACATTGATGTTATAGAGACCCGAACCCAAACCGCCATCAGTCTTATAATATCCGGTCGAAGAAGTTGTGAGGCTCATACTTTTAGACATGACCGGTGATTCGATGGTCACCGCAGCGCCAGTCAAAGCGACAGCGCTATTGGTACTACTGACCACCGTGCCCTTCAAGACCGCGCCCATGCCCACTTGGGTATCGAAATTGATATTGACCACCTTGGTCGTACCCGCAGCGCCGATAGTCACGGTGCTGATGACCGGCGGATAATTCTGTGTCTTGGCCACCAGGATATATTCGCCCTCCTGCAGACCGCGTATCTCGTAGCCTTGCGCCACACTTCCGAATGTCGCATAGAACAAAGAATAATCGTTCTGTGCGATTGCTTCATCTAATGCATCCTCTCGCGAATTGATGACCGACATCGGCGGTGTCACTAAGCCGCCGGCTTTGAGATTTTTATTGGCGTCATAAACCATGATGACCGGGAGCAATTTGATGAAATTACCAAAACTGCCACCCAAGTTGACAAAGTCCGTTTCTGTGAATATTTTGCTGCCTACCACACTGCCGGTCAAAATGGCGCCATCGCTGACCACCGAACCCGGTTCCATGTCTACATGCACGGCATCGACCATAGAACTACAGCTGTAATTGGCGGGGTCGTTCGGATTGCCACCCGCATACATATAACTGCCATTGCATACTTGCGGCGTCGTCGCATGCGCACTGTCTACGATGATATTCTTGCTCGAACCGACGACAGTGAAATAATTGTATTCATTGGCCACATCCTCGTAACCCTTTTTTTTACCTTGACCGGAACGCAGGAAATACACATCGTATGTAGAGCCTTTAGGAGCTTGCCGTGGGCACCAGCCGCTAAGATTGCTCGCTGTCCCCCCGATCCAAGGACCAGAATTGCAATTGGATGACGGCGCGCGTGGTGATATCCTGAATTCTGCATCTTCTTCATCATTGACCAACAGACTTTGAACCTTCGCAAAATCCAGCTTGGTTCCCGCACTCTGCTTTAACGCCTTCCAACAATCTCCCATGCACCAACCGTAAGGCGTCATCGTATTTGTCAATGTCGGCAACTTTGGACTCGTAGTTGCCACATTGAAAGCCAACCACGTGGACTCTACGAATTTGATGTCTTGATATGTGTCTTGTCCGGGCTTGATCTCAAAAGTCGGCGCCGGGTCTGGCAGGGTGAAACTACCGTCGGAATTCCCCCAGATCTGCACCGCCTGTTTGTACTTGCCGGGCAATAATCCACCTTGCGCGAACGTACCGTCTTCATTGGATGGATATTGACCACCCCAGCCATGCCCATCGAGGGGTCGGGCGGATACCGCTATGGTGAGATAATTCTGCTGCTTATTGCTACGCGTGAACAACGATCCGTCCGATTTATAGATTTTGCCGATCCATTTTCCCGCGGGAGCGAACACGAAATCCTTTCTAACCGTATCCGTTCCTGCAAAGATGACAGATCCCGAATCTCCGCTTTCTTTGCGCACCACACCCCAATAACCCGCGGCAGTCTCCAGCCAATACTGGATCGTGCCTGCGATGTCGCTATTACTGCAAGCCTGCCATGAACTCGGCCTGACCTCATAACTATAAGAACTCGCCGGCGCTTCGTCATCGCCAATGACGGTATTGAATTCACAGACCTGGCCGTTATTGTTCCACTGTCCATGTAACGCTATGGAAATCGGGTCATTGCTTAAAGAAGCGATCGTCGGGAATGTCAGATTACCATGCAAACGATAAGTGCCTTCGGGCGCCGTAGGAAGCACCACGGTGACCGAACTGGTACCTACATAATCGGTAGCGGTACTGGTATGTACGATAAGACCGGACGAATTGAAGATACGGAAAACACCATTTGAAGCTATGCCGACACGTAGATCATCACTCTTATCACCGCATCCGGGGAAAGTCCACTGACCTTGATTGCCGCCATTGTTTGACATCACCTGCCCATTAGCGCCGTCGTTGAATGTCTTACAACCGCCGCCGGTGCAAACGGAAATCCGGTAATTACCTGGCCTTAAATCATTGAATCGGGCAGTACCCGTACTTGCCTGGGCATTCAACCAACCCACCAAAGGCGCATTGCTTGCATCACCAGCATCGTTCCCGCCGCCGCTGCTGCAAGCAGTCCAATCATGCGAAGTTCCGGAGTTGGCATGCCACCTGTCATTATCGTCTCCTATCATGATCCAAGACTGATAGACCGGCGTACCATCCGCATGTTTGGCATAGACCCGTAATGAATTGGTCCCGGGGGCCGTACGATTAAGCGTGATATTGTGATACGTTGGCACGCCCGAATAAAGGAAATCATTAGGCAATGAAGGTTGCGGCGAACCGACCTGCGCCCCCGTGGACACGAATCCGTCATAACAAGAGGTCTCACCATTGTTCCAACTACAACCACCCATGACCCTCAAGAAATAAGTGGTTCCCGCATCAAGATTGAAAAATCTATAGTGACCGTTATCATCTGTATTAACCCAGCCCCGATCGTAATAATTCGTACAAGCGGGAGGGTTGCCACACGCCTGCAAAGAGATACCCACATGCTGGACCGTAGCCGTTGGGAAATTGACTTCATGTACATTGCCTTCGACCGACACACCTCCCTGCGCCTGCTGCTGGTTCTGCTGTTGCTGCTGATTCTGACTGCCCCCGCTGGCTGTGTTGTCCGGCGCCTGTCCATTGGCAAAATCAACGTTGACTGCGGTCGCCGCTCCGGTCTCGACACTGGCAGCGACGATGTTACCGGCGCCGATACCTTGAACGGGATCGAACATGCCTGCGTTATAGACATTCGCGACATCTGACGCTACGTTGACAAAGAAAAACTCGCAATCGCCACCCTCTTTGGTCTGACAAGCGCCGAAAGCCGCACCATAATTACCTTTAGCGACCTGACCAAAGATCATCTTATGCGCAGTGGCATTGGTCACGTTAGCCACTATAGTTCCTCTATTAGCTAAGGTTTCAGTGAATGTGTGCGTCTGATCAGCCATGGTTCCGTTGACCACTGCGACCGGATGCGGCGCTTGTCCCTGGGACTGACGGATGACAGAAGGACCAAAACCACCCGCCGCGACATAAAAATCATAACGCGTGCCATTGGGCAAGGTGTCGAATTGCGCTTTACCGGTAGCATCAGTGAGCGTCATCGTGCTGATGCTAGCATCGGGACCGGTGGGACTCATGTACAGGGCATACACCGTAGCCCCGGCGATCAAGGTTCCGGAAGGATTCCTGACGATGATACCGATGCTGGCGGCATGCGCTATGGAGCCGACCAACGCCAGCATGGCTACCATAAAAAATATTTTCACTTTTCTACTGATTTGATAAAAATAATTTTTCATACGCTACCCCCCTTGGAACTCTCACAACAATAAATCTTACGCATGTATGCCGACATCTATGTATAAAGCTAATCGATGATTTTGTCAATACCTATGATTTCACGAAAAGTGAACAAGCTGGATTCTTCGAGGAAAAACTACGCCCAGACTCAAAGGTCTTTGAAGGTCCGGGCCAAGAGCATCTTGCGCGCTGCCGTTTCCATGACCGCGACCTGCTTCTTGCAAGCACCGTGCTCTTTGAAGAATGAACTAAGACTTTGGACTGTCGACCAGGTCGGCACACGCTGGCCGCGCTCTAGATAGCTGATCCACGCCAGGCTGTTGTTGGTGGCACGCGCCAAGCCGCGCATGTTGAGATGCAACTCACTGCGCAACGCATTGAGCGCACTGCCGAACTCACGTGAGAATCTTTCTACGGAAAGGATCTGCGCTTCTGTGGCAATAGCAACGCCAACCGCGTTTTTCATTATCTCTCCCCCCTGCCGGCTTAGCCACCAACGCTGACACTCTTTTTTAACAAGCATTTAAGACGATGTCAAGGTAAGTTGTTTCACATTAGGGGTC
>JBBTGF010000306.1:0-2764 GCA_038041525.1 Elusimicrobiota bacterium
GGGGGGTGGAATTCTTCTTGGTATTGATGAATGCCGCCGACGTCTTCCGGGGGGCAGGCGCGGGCTCCGGCTGGGCAAAGGGGGTAGGGGCGGGGGTCCTCGTGTAAAAAAGTCCGTTCAATTTCAATTTGGTGATTCCAGCTATCCCCGAAGTCGTAAATATAACGAAAATTTTTAATAGGCGGCGCGGCGGCTTGGTTTAAGGTAAATTTTTTATCATCCCGCCAGTCCATTTGGTGCATGCCATCGGGATCGGGTTCGCCGTAATTGATCCCATTGATTCCAAAGCCGTGCAGGTGGTGAGTCTCCCAGTTCATGACCACCTGGATGATGTTGTGCAAGCGGCGCAGGCTGACATTGCCCGGCACTAGCACCCGCCGCCAAATCGGTGGCTCACTGCCTTCCAGTGTTATTTTGAGTTGGTAGATAGGGGCTTGAAACGGTACTTTCCTACTCGGCATGGGGTTATTATAGCCCGCTATGCTGTTTGAGCATCTATAAGTTATTGAGCACTTTGGGCTAAGTTTTCTGGGAACACCATGATCTTTCCCGTGTTACATTTTGATGTTTCTTCCGTATATATGTATAGGGGCCGGTTGTGACTGGCAAATGTAAAAAATTGATGGAATTCTATGAGGTGATATAATGGCGCATATGGGTAAGTTGAAAGGCGACGACGGTCGGTCAGCTACAAAGGCTGATGTCAAGGCGGTCAGGAGCGTGCTTAAAACAGATATCAAAGCCGCAAGGACTGATCTTAAGACAGATATTAAGATGGTCAGGACTGGACTTAAGACAGATATCGAAGCAGTCAGGACCGAACTTAAGACAGATATCAAGGCCGTAAGGACAGAGCTTAAAGCCGGTATCGACAATCTTAGGACTGAACTTAAGACAGATATCAAGGCTGTGAGAACAGAGCTTAAGGCTGATATTGACGATCTTAGGACAGAACTTAAATCGGATATCAAGACGGTTGATTGCAAGGTCGATTCATTGACGGTCAAAGTAGATTCCCTGGACCAGGCGATCAAAAATCAGGCCATGATGCTGTTAGAGCAAAAGCAGGAGATATTCGAGGTCAAGGGACTGTTCGTAGCTTTTGAGTCGCGGGTGCTTTCAGCTTTTGATACGTTCATCAAAGAAACCCGTGAAGTGGATCGCTTGCAGCTCATGCAGGGCCAACATGGCAAAGATATGAAAGTTGTACATTGATTGCATGAAGTATTACGCTATCGCACTCTTAGTCCTTGCCGGGAGCGTTGCGGCGTTGACCGATGACGCGGCTTTTAGTTCGCATCTGGCCGCGAAGTTCCAGGTCAAGGCGTGCACTAATTGCCATGATTTCTTCGATGAGAAACGCGGCGGGCGCGCGCTCACCACGCACAAAGGGCGCACCGTGCAGACTTGCGTGGCTTGTCATAACAAAGACGTGACGGGTTTCACCCAGGTCGATGAATGGTTCGCCCGTCCTGGCTTATACATGTCCGGCATGAGTCCGCAAGAGACCTGTGAGGCCATGATGAGCGCTCTTAATGCCAAGTTCATGAACAAAACGCGCTTGGCGCGTGAACTTGAAGAACATTTTTTTAACGATCCTCGCGTGCTTTGGGCGATCGAGGGCGCTACACCCGGTAGCGGTCGCTTGCCGCAGAAGCTGGCGCAAAAAGACCTGGTCAAAGGTGGTCTTGATGAATGGAAACATCAAGTCAAAGCCTGGATCGACGGCGGGATGCTCTGCAAATAGCGGACTCTATGCTACCTGCGGGGATAAAAGCGCCGGTCTGGGTCGCCACGCAAGCCGAGTTCGCCCGCATTATTACGGCGCATGCCCAGCGTAGGCAAGTATGCCTTGATTCCGAGTCCGATAGTTTTTACCGTTACCCCGAGCGCATCTGCCTTATCCAGATGCAGTGGGATGACCAGGCGTATCTTGTCGATACGCTGGTCGTGCGCGATCTAAGTCCCATGGTCGCCATGATGGCAGACCCCGCCATCGAGAAGGCGTTCCATGCGGCCGAATACGATATCTCATGTTTCAAGCGTGTCTGTCCGTCCATGGTCAGGGTCGAAGGCATATTCGACACCATGGCCGCGGCGCAGATCCTGGGTTGGAAGGATCTAGGTTTGGCCGCGCTCATCAAGAACCATTTCAATGTTACGATCAGCAAGGCGCTGCAGAAGTCGAATTGGGGTTACCGACCACTCTCGCGTATGCAGATGCAATATGCAGCGATAGACGTCAGTTATCTGTCGCGCCTGGCAGCGATCCAGGAGGCGCAGTTGCGAGAGCTCGGGCGTATGGAAGAAGCGCGTGAGGAATTCGACCGCTTGGGGCGCACGCAGACGATCTCTTTACAATTCGATCCCCAGGGGTACCATTATATCCGCGGCGCGTCGCGCATGGATGATAAAACCTTGTCGCGCCTGCGAGAACTTTATCTTTATCGTGAGGCGCAAGCACGAGCGCGCCACGTGCCGCCATTCCGCATCTTTGGCGAATCGGTTTTGGAGGCATTGGCGCAAGAAGCTCCTACGCAGGAGAGCCAGATGCGCCGCATCATGGGCTTGACCCCGTTCGTGTTGCAGCGTTATGGCCGCGACTTGTTGCGCATCTTGCGTGCGGCGCCCGATGCGCCGCCTGCCGGTGAAGCCCGAGAGCGGCCGCTGGCGTTCGACTATGCCGAGCGGCAGCAGCTCGTACGTTTGAAAGAGTGGCGCAAAGCCAAAGCGCAGGAGCGCGGAGTCTCTCCGGACGTCATCG
>JBBTGF010000307.1:0-2674 GCA_038041525.1 Elusimicrobiota bacterium
ATGGTCTCGGTCCGGCAAAGAACGTTCATGAAAGCTTTGGAATATTTTGATGCGGCCTTACGCATCAACCCGCATGTCAAGGAATATTACGTCAACTATGGAAGAATACTGCTGCAACGCGGTCTTATCGATTCCGATAAAGCTATCAAGAGCCATTATTTCAACCAAGCGGCCTCTGTCTTTGCCAGACATATCAAAATCGCCCCCTGGCACGCGCTGGCATACTACAACCTGGCCGCTGTCAACATCAAACGCATCGAGCAACTGCAAGAACCCCTTGACGAAGACGTCAAGTCCCTGCTAAAAAAATCTATGGAATTAGCGCCATTCTTCTCAAGCGCCTGGAATCAATACGCGGAGACGCTTTGGCGTAGCGGCAAAAAAGACGAAGCCCACAGATTCTGGTCCGATACCATCGCCATCAATCCCACCAACCTGGATGCGCGCCGCTGGCTCGAATACTCAAAACCCGACCCCTATATCAGATTCTTACCGCAAGAAGTACGCTTAAGCAACGTCCCGGTCGGCTCGATCATCACCTGGGATCAACTGCGACTGCTCAATGACACCGACACGGATGCCTCAGTCGAACTAAGACTTGTACCTGTCAATGAGACCTTGTTCACGGATATCAATGGCTACATTGACGCAACCTCCCTAGGCTGGGCCAAGATCGATATGGATAGCCTGTCGCTACCGCATACCAAACTATCTAAAATCACAGGCAGCATCACCATCCCCCCTTGGCGCTGGTGGAAGAACAAACGCTTCGCCATCGTCATCGAAGCCAGGGACAAAAAAATTGACTATCCTATAGGCACGCTAGGGCGCGTACTTATAGAAACGGTACCCTAAAACAGAAGATGCGGAAGATAATATAAGAGCAATGAAAGATATGACCAGTCGAGTCATTTTGAGATTGCTTCGTCACCCTGCCAGTAAACTGGCAGGCTTCCTCGCAATGACTTACCTCAACCTCCCTCAAGTCCACTCCATGGGCATCAAGACTCTTTCCGGTGAGATTTTAATCGGAGGCGCGCCTATCGGTTCAACCGTGACTTTGCGCAATTTAAGCGGCCAGATGTATCGCATCCTTAACACCTCGGAAACGCCACTTAAGATCGAAGTGTCAATAACCGACTACAAAGGAACGCTTACCGAAGGTACCGAGGTTCTCCCTGATACCAAATGGGTGAGCTTGAGCCAATATGAGTTCAACCTAGCGCCCGGACAAGAAGGCTACGCCGACGTGACTATTACTTTGCCTGACGACCCTTCCTTGATGGGACGCAGATTCATCGCTCATGTGCATGCCCGCACTGTACCGCAAGGCGAAGGAGTCGGCATTTCCGTGGGTCTTAAAAGCAAGCTCTTCGTCAGCGTCTCGACAGACCGCCTGACGCCGGAACAAAAAAAGAAAGCCGAAGAGATCAAAGAGCTATTACGCTTCGAAGTCTCTCCAATGCAGATCGAACTGACCGACTTCCCCAAAGGGGAAGCGGTCGACGTGACCGTACGCTATAAAAAAGGGTTTAAATTGCTCAATATCAACGATAATCCCTTCAAGGTAAAGGTCGAGATTGTCGACCCCTCGGACGCTTTTATACAACTTAAAGAAAGCACGGCAAAAGGTAAGGCTGCTTGGGTCGATCTATCAAAAAACACGTTCTCCATTGAACCGAACTCCATCTACCAAATACCGCTTAAAGTCAATATTCCCAAGGAAATCAAAGAAAAGCGCTTTATATTCGTTGTTAAAATGACCCTACTTGATTACGATGTACCGGTAAGCCATTTAGGACGGCTTTTCATCAATACCAAATAATTCGTCTTTGCTTCGTCTTTCCTTCGTCTGATTTTCAAGCGTTTAAATCTACTTCCAGCTAAGCTATCTCCAGGCGGAGACTAATAAATCCGTCATCGGGGGTGATGAAGAGTGAAAAAATTATTACTTATTGCCTTGTTCTTAACGTCAACGACGCAGGTAAAAGCGGCTACCTTGAGCGATTCAGCTCAAATCACAGTCGTGATATCGGCGTCAATGAGCATCCTCATCAGGGAAAATACGATCAGCATACCCGCTGCCACTTTCGGCGGCAATGCTGTCATCGCAACCAACGGCATCGTCATCAGCAACGACGCGGTGGGATTACTCGAAGACTTTGAGCTTTCAGCTACAAAGTTCTTCGATGGCATCGCCGACGCGACGTCCAATACCTGGAGCTATAGCCAAACCTTGACTGCAGCCGCTGATACGATCGTATTAGCCGGGGTTGTATTGAGCATGGGAGCTAACTGCATACCAGTTGCCGGTAACTTCCCTAATACAACCAGTATCATCAGCGACGGAGCCAAGATGATGACTGCTACGAACTTCCAGGTTGCCACATCCGGCGCTTGCGAAGCAGACGCTGGAACTGACGACGACGGCGACAGCGTGGCGTCAACGCTACCACTAAGTATGTGGTTCTACGTCAAACCGCCGACATCATCGTCGTTCGAGGTGAATAACCCAACGGCCACGTTCTACGTGACCGCGTTAGCTGGTAATTCGTTCTAAAGGGGCGGCCTAGGTTTTTGCGGATAGGCCGCCCCGGGGAAACCTGGGGACCAAGAAACCCAACCCCCCGGAAAGCAAGCAACCGTACCAACCTATAGAGTCGGCCCCCGGACG
>JBBTGF010000308.1:0-3078 GCA_038041525.1 Elusimicrobiota bacterium
ATTTTCAGATTGCTGAACAAGTGTCCGTTGGGTTTCATTTTAGATTTCTGAAATCGATGATTTGAAAAAATCCTACCGAAACGGTATCCTTGTCGTCATGGTAACACCCCCGCAAGACTATTCAGAGATGCACGCTCCCAAGGGACGCGAATTCACCCTTCGCGCGGTATTAGCCGCCATGTTCGTAGCGGCGATCATCGGGGCTTCTTACCCCTATGTAGTGATGAAACTCGGCTTTGGCCCCAACATCTCCGTGGTCTCGGCGTTCTTCGGCTACCTGGCTTTAGGCATCGTATTCCGCGACTACAACCGTTGGGAGAACAATATCGTGCAGACAGCCGGCACCTCGGCCGGGCAAACGGCCTTCCTCTGCGTGCTGATGGCGGCCTTCGACATGCTGCACATGGACCCGACGTTGAATTTCAATCTGGTCTTAAGCCCCCTGCAATCCTTCGCTTGGCTGACCACCGCCGGCACGCTCGGCGTCTTCCTGGCAGTACCCATGCGCCAGCATTTCGTCATCGACGAGAAACTGCCTTATCCCGACGGCATCGCGGCCGCCGAGACCTTGATCGTGCTGGATTCCAAAGGCAAAGAAGCCAAGCGCGCCGCTACCTCGATGGGCGCGGGGACCGTGATATCGGCGCTGCTGATGATCATACGCGAAGATGCCCGTATCTTGGCCGCCGCCTGGTACCGCATCCCGGAGACGCTGGGCCTAGGCGCCACCGCGACCACTATGGGTTTCGGCGTAAGCTGGAGTCTACTTTCTTTAGGTTCAGGCATGCTCGTAGGATTTCGCGTCAATGCCAGCATGATGGCAGGCACGCTGATCTCTTGGTACTTCGCCCCGCAACTATTACTCGATCATGGCATCATCGACGCGCTGGTGCGTAAAAAAGTCCTGCTCTGGGTGATGTGGCCGGCCACCGGCATGCTCATCTCCGGCGGCTTGATGGCGCTGTTCTTGCGCTGGAAGATCTTAGTCAAGACCTTCAAGAATCTCTCTACCGCATCCATCAAGAGCGATGATTTCCCGATGAAATGGGTCCTCTGGGGCACGGCGCTCTCGGCCGGCGCTCTCATCATCGTGCAGAAAGTCAGTCTCGGCATCCCTGTGTGGATGACGCTCGTCGCTATCCTGTTATCGATCCCTTTGATGCTGGTGGGATTGCGCGTCTTGGGTGAGACCAATTGGGGACCCATCAGCGCGCTTTCCAATATGATGCAAGCCATCTTCGGCGTCATCGCGCCGGGCCATATCGCAGCCAACATGGTGGCTAGCGGCGTGACGGGCTCCATCGCCACTGAATCCGAAGGCTTGATGCAGGATTACAAGACCGGCGCTATGATCGGCAGCACGCCGCGTTATCTGACTTACGCGCAACTGCTGGCGATCCCCGTGGGCGCGGCAGCCGTATCCTTGGTCTACCCGCTGCTACGTAATACCTACGGCATCGGCGGCGAGCATGGCCTGCAGTCACCTATCTCACAGAAATGGGCGGGCTTCGCGCAACTGCTCTCCAAGGGCTTGAGCGCGCTGCCTCCGGGCGCTTTGACCGCGCTCATCGTCTCCGTCATCTTAGGCGCGCTCTTCACTATCCTCGAATCATCGCGCTTCAAACGCTATACGCCTTCGCCCACGGGCTTAGGCATCGGCATGCTGGTACCAGCCAGCGCCATCGTCACCATGTTCTTAGGCAGCTTAGTCGACATCACCTGGCGCAAACTGCATAAGAAATCAGCCGACCATCACTTGGTACCGCTGGCTTCCGGACTCATCGCCGGGGAAGCCATCGTGGCCGTGGTCATCCCGATCTTAGTCGCCATCGGCTTACTTAGCCTTAAATAGCGTTGGTCATATTCTGGCTCGCAAGCCTTGTCATCATCGCCATTGCGCTGGCCGTACTTGCGCACTTGGCCGCTGTCGGCGCATCCTATAAAGCCAAAGTCCTATGTTCAACGCTCTTCGTCTCTGAGCGCAAGCTCGACACACAATACTCTGCGGAGATATCAGCTGAAAGCTACCGTATCCTGCGACCGATCACGGCCCGCGTCGACTATCAACGCCGCGAAGTCACCTGTTCATTGCTTGGGTTTGCGGTCAAGCGCACCGCCGCATACCGGCCCGGGCTCGGAGCCACTTTGCTCACCGACGCTTCACGAACCTCTCTGCTGCCTTCAGCTTTACTGACCTCTTGCGTCCCCACGACCACGTCCGCCCCCTGGCCCGAAGGCGTTGCGGCGTCCCCGTCAACCGATGGGCGTCTGGCCCGGGTCCTCGATACCGCTTTCACCGAACCCGACCGCCGCAAACCACGGCGCACCCGCGCCATCGTCATCGTCAAGAACGGACGCATCCTCGCCGAGCGTTACGCGCCGGGATTCGCGCCCGGTATGCCCATGTGCGGCTGGTCGATGAGCAAAAGCGTCTTGCATGCCTTAGTCGGCATCGCGGTCAGTAAAGGCTGGCTATCAACGGACAAGAAAGACCTGCTGCCTAAATGGCGCACGGACGCGCGCGCAGATATCCGCATCGAAGACTTGTTGCGCATGCAAAGCGGGCTCGCGTTCTCCGAGGTCTACGCCAACCCGTTCTCCGACGTCAACCGCATGCTCTGGATCGCGCCTTCGACCACTGCCTACGCCGCGGCGAAACCTTTGCGCCACGCGCCCGGCCGCTACTGGTCCTACGCAAGCGGTACCAGCAACATCCTCGGCCGGGTGGTGCGTAACGCAGTCGAGCACGCAGGCGAAGACTGGGCGTCTTTTCCCTCCCGCGCGCTCTTTACGCCCCTGGGGATGTCATCAGCCATCCTGGAACCTGACACGACGGGTGACTTCGTTTTTTCCTCGTTCCTGCAAGCTTCGCCGCGCGATTGGGCGCGCTTCGGCCTGCTCTACGCGAACGATGGATGCTGGGATGGCAAAAGGCTGCTGCCCGAAGGCTGGGTGGCACATGCCATGCGACCGGCATCCCAAGCGCCGGACGCTTGTTACGGCGCGCACTGGTGGCTCAAGCTACCGACTGCCATGGGGGGCGGGACTGCCGGGGACCCGCCTCTGGCGGGTCGCGCG
>JBBTGF010000309.1:0-2726 GCA_038041525.1 Elusimicrobiota bacterium
GCATTGTTCCCACCCGGAGCGCTGCGCGATGCGGCGCATTATGCGCTGTTCCCCGGTGGTAAACGTCTGCGCCCCCGCTTAGCTTTGATCTTCGGGGAAGCTTTCGGAGTCCCCATGCCCAGATTGCTCGACTTCGCCTGCGCCGTCGAGATGATCCATAACTACACCTTGGTGCACGACGACCTGCCCGCCATGGACAACGACGACCTAAGACGGGGCCGACCCACGGTGCACAAAAAGTTCGAGGAATCCACCGCGATCCTGCTTGGCGACGCCCTGCTGACCCAGGCTTTCGAATTACTCGCTCTCGCCGGCAACGCCAAGGCCATGGCTTGCGTGGCCCGCTGCGCCGGAGCCAAAGGCGTGGTCTGGGGGCAAGTTTTGGATTTGGGACCTAAAAAAAGGAGCGGGGGAAAAAATGATAAAGAATTTAAAACAATCTATGAGCTTAAAACTGCAAAACTCTTTGAAGCCGCAATTCTAGGCGCGGTGTTACTAGCTCGCAAGCCGCCCAGCCCGGTTCAGGTGAAAAATCTTCAGAACTTTTCTAAATATTTCGGCCTGGCCTTTCAAATAGCCGACGATCTGGCTGACGCTAAGGAATCCCACGGCAAAGATATCCCGACATTAGTCAAGACCATCGGCCTGGTAACCGCCAAGGAAGAACTGGCCGCCTGCTGGGTCAAGCTCGAAGGCGCCCTAGCCAAGCTGCGCCTGACTGCCGATACCCTTCAAAAACTCGACCCCATCCTATCCGTCATCAAAAACTAATAACCTTGTTTTTATATATATCTAGATATATACTTGATTATATGGAAAAAATAGTTCCGATATCCGAACTACAAAGCCATGCCAAAAGCTTGGTGGAACAAGCGCGCAAGACCGATGAGCCCATCATCATCACCCAACGCGGCCGGGCCGCAGCCGTAGTCATGAGCTATGAGACTTATGAAGGCTGGATGGCCACGCAAGACGAGATGCGCTACCCTGACTGGAAAACTCGCCTGAAACGCGCGCAAAAAGAACACGGTAAAGGCCAGCCGCTGGAAACCTACCTGAAACGGCGCATCAAACACTAGGCCGGATGAAAGTCATCCTCTCACCGCAAGCGCAAGAAGACTTAGATACGATCGAAGACCCCCTGCTGTCAAAGGTGATCAAACGCCTGCGCATCTTGGCCGATTTTCCAGAATTAGGCGCATCGATGACCGGTCCTTTCACCGGATACCGAGCTACCGTCGCCGGTGACCTGTTCCGAGTCGTCTACAGGTTCGACCGCATTCGGGGACGCGTCGCCGTCGCCTATATCCGCCACTGTAAACGCGGTTTGCCCTGCTAAGATGGCCGCTAAAATCAAACTCCGATTGGACGAGTTGTTGGTCAAAAGCGCCATGGTTGCGACCCGGACCAAAGCGCAGGCGCTAATCCTCGCAGGGCATGTCGAAGTAAACGGCCAAGTTGAGAATAAGGCGGGATCCCGCTTCGCGGCTTCAGACAAAATCAAGCTCATCAAGCGCGACGGATTACGCTACGTCTCGCGCGGCGGTTTGAAACTCGAAGGCGCCTTGAGCGACTTAGGGATCGACCCGACAGACAAGACCATCCTAGACGCAGGCTCCTCGACCGGGGGATTCAGCGACTGTCTCCTGCAGAAAGGCGCCAAGCTCGTCTATGCCGTGGACGTGGGCCACGGCATCATCCATGAGAAACTGCGCAACCATCCACGGGTGCGCCTGATGGAAAAAACCAACGCCAGGAGCATCGTCCCGGGGATGTTCGACCCGATACCCGACATGGCGGTCATCGACGTCTCTTTCATTTCCTTGACCAAGGTCTTGCCCGCGATCACCGCTTGCCTTAAACCCGATTCTTTAGTCCTCGCTTTGGTCAAACCCCAGTTCGAAGCCAAAAAGGGGGAGGCTAAGCGCGGCGTGGTCAAAGACGACGCCATACGCCAAAGGGTAGTCCAAGAAATCTCGGATTTCGCGTCCAAAGAGCTCGACGTGCAGGTCATCGCCTCCACCGCCAGCAAGCTCCCCGGCCCGGAAGGCAACATCGAATACTTCTTACTGCTTAAAAGTAGCCATTAGATCAGACGCTCTATCGCCTCAAAATCCAATGCACTCCAAGGCTCGCCGTCTGCCTTGAAAGGCGAAAAAATACGCTTGTAGGTTGATTTCTTTGATACGATTGACTTATGGCCCATGCGAAAAAACCGATCGTTTATGTGATCGCCGGGCCTAATGGCGCGGGTAAAACCACATTCGCCACCAAATTTCTCCCCGAATACGGACACTGCGAGGAGTTCATCAACGCGGACCTACTGGCCGCCGGCTTGGCGCCGCTTAAACCGGAAAACGCGGCGTTCGCGGCGGGGCGGCTTTTGCTTAAGCGCCTTAAAGAACTTTCCAGAAAAAAAAGTAATTTCGCTTTTGAAACTACCCTCTCCGGAAAATCCTATCGCCGGTTTTTAGCGCGGCTGCAGCGCGGAGGTTTCGAAGTATTTCTGTTCTATCTCTGGATCCCGCATCCATCACTGGCTCTGCGCCGAATCGAAGAACGCGTCGCCCTCGGCGGGCACAATGTAGCCGCTGCCGTGGTGACCCGGCGATTTCCTAAAAGCTTGGCTAATCTTTTTGGCTATTATTGGGGATTGGCGGACCGGATCATCTTATTAGACAATTCGTCCCTGACGCCGGCCCTCATAGCGAGCAAAGATGAGTCGG
>JBBTGF010000310.1:0-2521 GCA_038041525.1 Elusimicrobiota bacterium
GTGACACCCGAGAGCTTCTGGCAATCGACCGGGGCCATCTGGATCCTCATCGGCGGCGCTGTGGCGTTGAGCATCGGCACCCTGTTCTTCCCTAAACTCTCGAAGATGAACCTATGGATCACTCGTATGCAAAAGGCGGAAGGCTACGCCGATGCGGCTAAACTCAACGAAACGGATAAAAAAGAAGCATTCAGCGTCTTGGGCCAATACTATCGCAGCAAAGATGCCAAGGTCCTGCAGGATGCCGCTACAAAGACGGACGAAACTAGGATATCAGAACCTTACAGGACCGACGGTTCGACGATCGACCAGACAGGACTGCGTACCTTCTATCAACTCGCGATACTTGATGCGCTTAAAGAACGATCGACAGAACAAAAAGCCGGCGGTGAGCGTGCGGGCAAGAGCATATGGAGGCGGTTGGGCAGATTCTGGGGTTTGCCGCTGATGCTGGGTACCGCGACTTTGCTTTACGGTTCCAATACCTTGGCAGCCACTTCGTACGCAGCGCACGCTTCCTATGGGACACTGGCGGCATGGGCGCTCGGCCTGTTGCCCGCCGGACTTGGGCTCATCATCTACAGTCTCAAAGGCCAACGGCCGCCGCCAAAAGATACCGCCATCGGTTTTAACCCGAAAGGCGGCGGCAGTGGAAAACCCTACTCACCCACCATGATCATGACCTACCTCAAATCAAAACACGCGCCCGCCAGCAAACGCTACGTCGAATTCGTTAAAAAATATCTCTTCCAACTGCACTTAAGCGTCAACCCGACCACCATCGCCGCTCAATTGGTCATGGGCAAGTGCGTGCATGAAGCGCTCGAAAAAGTCCACATCGCCATCAAGATGCGCAAACCGCTGAAAGATTTTGACAGCAAAGATATCCTGGCCACCTACGACCGCATCTGGAACGAGCACGTCGCCGAAGAAAAAGCCGCCGGCAGACGCTTAGTCACCCGCGGACGATTGAACGTCGATGATTACCGCCGCGGCGGACGCGAATACATCAAGATCTACTGGGATATGATGATGAGCGGCAAGCTCCTCGACCCGGAACGCGATGACGCGGCGTTCATCGAGCATTTTTTACACTTCAACCTGACGGATAACAAGAGCGGCAAAGCCTATAAATTCCTCGGCTTGCCCGACCTTGGCATCTTGCAAGTGCGCACCGACGGGCAAGGCAAAGTAACGCGCCGCCTGGTCATCCAAGACATGAAGACCCACATGGGCAAGCTAAGCAAAGAAGAGATCGATCTCTACATGCTGCAACTGTGCACCTATGTGATCGGCATCCAAGAAGAATATCCCGACCCGGGAATAGACGAATACAGCCTGCGGCTGGTGACGCGCCGCGGCGTCATCGAGCGCGTCGTCGATGAAGCGTTGTTGCGCGACACGCGCAATCAGATGCTAAGCTCGATCAAGGAGATCGAAGGGCTCATCAAAGATGTCGAAAAAGATAAGGACGCTTGGCGGCTACGTTTCGGCCTAAAAATACCCATACCGACAACGAAACAAAAACGCGCGAGCTTCGTCAACGATAATGTCGACAGGCTCGTGGCCTTGGAAAACGAACGCCTGGAATTAAACAAACTCAGTAAATCGCTCGACAACCAAGAAACGCAGGCACGCCAAAACATACTCGACCTAGCCAAGGCAAAGGACGCGGCTATCTTAGAGACCAGCGACGGACAGATCGAGATCTATAACGAGCTGGAAGCCGTCATACCGACAAAAAAAGACGCCCCTAAGGAG
Organism: Elusimicrobiota bacterium; assembly: GCA_038041525.1. GTDB lineage: Bacteria > Elusimicrobiota > Elusimicrobia > JACQPE01 > JACQPE01 > JBBTGF01. The sequence continues at coordinate 1,762 of JBBTGF010000310.1, forward strand.
AATGCCGAACTCGAAGATATCCTGCGCGCTTCAAGCTACTGGCCCAAGCTTTCCGTCCAAGACCACCGCGCGCTCAAAGCCGTAGCCGATTCCAAAGGAAAAGATGACCCGCAACTATGGAAGCGCGTCAAACGCTTCTTTAGCAACGCCACCGTGCGCGGGGTAAGCCTCTCGGATGAGACCTTGAAGCGCATCAAGAAAGACGCCAAAGCGGCCTCTGGCGCGCTAGGACTCGTCCTAATCTTCTTGGGCGCCACACTCTATAGCCCGCTAGCGCAAGCGACAGTAAGCGCGCTGCCGACTACCGCGGCAGCGCTCGCACCGCTAGCGCTCATCGCCGTAGGTGCAGCCATCGGCCTGATACCGCGCGCCAAGAAACCGAGACCCTTCTCGCATTCGATGCTCAAAACTTTCGAGTATTCCAAGGCGAATTTTGTGCAACGCTACCTGCAAAAGCGTAACCCCAAAGAAGTACCCGTGTTCCTTGTGGTCGGTTCGGCCGCGCACGCGGCGCTTGAAGAATTCCACATACTCATCAAGAACGGCGCAAAACCAACACAGATCAGCCGTGAGCAGACATTGGTACTTTACGACAAAGCATGGGACAAGACGATCGCCGAATTCCACAGGAAAGGCATGTCTCTGGGATTACCCGAGGAACACGACTTTCTGACCGCCGCTGATTGGAAGTGTGAGGGCCGACATTGGGTGGCGAATTACTGGGACAGGTTCCAACGCGGCGAGATCGTAGAGTTAGAAA
>JBBTGF010000311.1:0-4331 GCA_038041525.1 Elusimicrobiota bacterium
TACTCTGAAAATTAGACGAATGGCGTTAACCTTGTTTTCATCGGCTTTGATGTTCCTTCTGTTTTTGACGTCCTGAAGCTTGTTCTTCTTGATATAGTCCCAAAGCTTCTTGACGACCTGGGTCCTAGGTAACGGTTTGCCGCCAACGACCGCGGACAGCGCCGCGGAGGGCTGTAGCGGTTTCATGAACGCTTTATTCGGCATCATTTCCTCCTGAATTCTACTCTCTAGGTAACGTTGCTAATATACCACAAAATAACTCACGCATGACTTTGATTTTCCGAGGGGAATCGCGTGCCGGATCAGCCGCCGGGCCGCACGCCGACCGCGCCGATACCACGCTTGATGAAGCCTTTCTTGATACTGGCGGCTGGCACAAGCCTAATGAGATTCGGTTTATTAGAATCACGCACCAAGACATATCCTTGAGAACCGCTGTTCCAATAACCTTCGAGAATGACCGCGTGATACGCCCCACCTTTAGCCTTCTTATACTCCCAAAAAACACCGGCGAGGTCGAACGACATCTGCACAGGATGGCCGTCTTCTAGGTCCGAGATGATCTGATTCCAACCCTTCTCATCAGGTTCATAGGTGAGCATATTAAAACCGAACTTCTTATAGGTCTCCTTGAGCTTAAGTTCATTAGAACCCTCTGCGCCGCTGACCCAATGGATCTTCTTACCGGCAACGTCGCCTTTGACCCTATAACGCAATCGGTCTATCGCTTTCTTCAACGTCACGCAACTTGGATCGCGCGCGGCGGCCACGCTTGAACAATGCTTATCATAACGATCTACTAGGACTCGCTCCCTATCACCTTTGATGTTAGAGAACGCCGCTTTGCAAATGGAAGCCGACTTGTCGTCATCCTGCAGACATTCAGTGACCTTCCAGACTCCGTTACGCCGCGCCTCCTCAAGGAACTCTGCGACACTCGGACAGCGGAAACCCGCATATGCGCCGCTGCAAGAACTCTTAGCATCCGGATTATGCATCGGGGCTGCACAATAATGCGTCATCAGATTAACGCCCGAATGCAGGACACAGGTCCCACCGGTCTGTTTGCCGGTGTTGCAGCTAAATGCCCTTCCCAAAAGCAGGTGCAGGATGCTCTCGTTGGTCAACCAGCGTTCATTGTCGAAACGATTGACAGTCTCCTCCCACCATTTGGCGCGCAACGCTTTGCGACAAGCTTGAGCGCCACGCTGGCATTGTGCCGGCAGCAAGCACGCCGGGATCATTCCGTTGTCAGACTTGTGCATGATATTCTCGATATCGGCATCGATGATACCGTTTAAGCTCGCGTCGACACCGGAAAGCGCTCCCGCATACACCTCGTCGAGCGAGCAGGCGCCGCATTGCGACTCCTGGCCATCACAAGTATCGGAACAGAACGAATCCTTGCTATTAAGGACCAGATTGTTGAGTTCGGAGACGACTTCCTCGAAACCTTCGCAACGGCCACCGATGCAGACTCCGTTGTTTTTCTGAAAATCAAGCTCATCGGTGACCCGACCCAAGAGAGACCGCTTGCATAGATCATCAAGCTCAGGATCCCTGGCCATATCGGTCAGTGCCGTAGCGCTCTGCTTGACATGACGCAGGAAGGCTTTGCCATCTTCGTCACTACAACCCCGCTGGGCATATGACGGCATCGTCAAAGCGATCGCCATCAGGACGGATAAGGCACCCGTTCGCATGGTAAGAGTGTACCCCCCACGAGAGGGAATTGCTAGGAAGGTAGCGGATTTAAACTCAATTAGCCCAAAGTTCTCTTAAAAAGAAAACCGGCTTGCCGTCACGGATGACCGGGGCTTTCTTCTTGAACAGATCGCGATAATATTTCGGGACATTGAACAGGCCGCCCAGGGTCTCGGCATCGAGATAAACCAGGCTGTCGCTGACCCTGGCACGCAACGCCTTCGCCCAATCGGCATGCTTCATGCGTAACGGATCGGTCGCGGCATCCTGGGCGCAGAGCGTGAACGTCCAAGGCATATCGTACGAAGGGATGAAAACGTGATAGGTACGCACCACGGGGAATACTTTTTTAAGTGTAGCCACGACGCAAAGATGGGTGGCTATCTGCAACGGATGCCCGGAGCTCGATTGCAACGCGAAGAGTCCCCCGCGAGCCAGTCGCCGCTTGAGCATCCTATAGAACTCGACGGTATAGAGCTTCCAGGCCGGACCTTCTGGCAACGGTGACGGCAGATCCGAGAAGATGACATCATAGAGGCTGTCGTCTTGCTCGATGACCTTGCGCCCGTCTTCGATGATAAGACTCAAGCGCGGATCGTCAAAAGCGCCCTGATGCCAAGCCCCAAGGAATTCCTTCGCGAAATCGATGACCTTGCCATCGATATCGACCATGACGACTTCCTTGACGCTGCGATAACGCATTATCTCTCTGGCCGTAGCACCTTCACCACCGCCCAAAATCAAGACACGCGAGGGCTTAAGATGCATGAGCATAGCCGGATGGACTAACGCCTCATGATAAAAAGCTTCATCGAAAGCCGAGGATTGCGTCTCGCCGTCTAGGACTAGACACCGGCCGTACGACATAGAATCCGCCAGCACCGCGTTCTGAAACTTCGTCTTCGTAGCAGCCAGGATACGTTTCAAGCGATGCGCATGGAATTCATGGGGACCGAAACTCTCGGTGAACCAAGGCCCTTTGCCTTTGATCGAAGGCGTATCGCTTACCCAGGCTAGGTCGATGGGCTTTTGTTTCATCGTCGCGCGACCGTGGGGCGCTGCGCCATGGACCGCGACACGGTCTTTGCTTTAGTGATCTTGACAGTCATGGAGCCGGAACCTCTCTCGATCTCGCTGGATACATGCCGACCGGCGCCGAAACCGGCGTTGAGGACATCGAACGCCTTCCTTGGATCGAGGGTTTTTCCGCAGGTATAGATATCGACAGAAGCAAAACAGTGCTCGGGCCAGGTGTGGACGGTCAGGTGCGATTCTGCGATGACGACGACGCCGGAGACGCCGTGCGGGCTGAAACCATGGAACCTGGAGTCAACAACGGTCGCCTTGGCCGCGCGAGCCGCATCGAGCATCACAGCCTCGACGCTTTTGACGGCCGCAATCGACGCCTTGTCGCACTCGTAAAAATCGATGAGCAGATGAACGCCTAAAGCTTTCATAGCGTGTCTATTCTATGAAACACAAGGATACGCCGCAAACTAGCAAACGGCGGACGGGCTGCGCCAATAACGCGCCGGTATGCCAGCTGCGACTATGACCGCGACTTGAGTCATGGCGAAAGCGGCCAGCCAGATGAATATCTTGTCCATGAAACCGTAAGAATGCAAACCCACGCCCAACATGTTGACGCCAAACCACGACCACGCGGTGACGATGTTACCGAAGACCGCCATCGCCATGAGTCCACGCCTGCGGATAGCGCCCGCCCAACGCATGTGCAAGATCGCGGCATTCCAAAGCACGATGAGCAGCGCACCATTCTCTTTAGGGTCCCAACCCCAAAAACGCCCCCAGGATTGGTCAGCCCAGATTCCCCCCAAGACCGTCCCCACAAAAGAGAGCAAAAGACTGAAGCACACTACGCCATAGACCATCTGGACCAATGCCTTGACTGAACGTTCATCGAACGTACGCGTCAGCAGGCCGCAGATGATATAGATATGTGCGAGAAAACCCGCCAAGAAGGTCGCGCCATAACCGATCGTGATGGTCACGACATGCGTGGCCAGCCAGAAATTCGAATCAAGCACCGCCTGCATCATCTCGAGCGTGTCCCCGCTGGAAGCAAGATGATGCGCCACCACTAAAGACAGGGACCCGCACACCACGGCGACAAGCACGCCGGCACCCCTCCTGTAGACCGCCTCAAGGACCAACCCCAGGATGACGGCGATGAGTCCGACAAAGACCGCCGAGGAATACAGGTTCGTCACCGGCGGCCTGCCCTGCAAAAACATCCTCGCCACAACCCCCCCAAGATGCACGGCCGCACCGCAAGCTGTCACCAGATACGCCGAACGGCGCAACACTTCTGGCCACAACAACCACGACAAACACCACAGCAGCGCCGCGAAGACATAACAGACGGCGCCTCGGTAAAAAGGCTGCAAGCGGTTAAAGGCGGCTTCGTAGCGGGCATAACGCAGTGCGGGCATGACAGTGGCGCTAAGCCATCCCTCATAGCGCTTCAATGACTCGTTGAAAAGATCGCTCTGATGCGTCCGATAGGCGCTCAACATCGAACATATCGGCAGCACGCCGGGATGTATCTGCCCGGTCTGCATGGCCACAAGCAACCCCGACCCCATATCAAGCCAATCCCCTTAAGC
>JBBTGF010000312.1:0-4654 GCA_038041525.1 Elusimicrobiota bacterium
GATGACCGCCAGATCAAAGAGGGAGATCCCGTTAAGAGGACCGGAAAAGTCATCGAGATCCCCGTCGGCCCCGAGCTTGTCGGACGCGTGGTCGATCCTTTGGGGCAGCCGCTTGACGGCAAAGGCCCTCATGGCGCCAAGAAGACGAGGTCCGTGGAAGTCATCGCTCCCGGCGTCGTGGAGCGCCAGCCTGTCAAACAACCTTTACAGACCGGGCTCAAAGCCATCGACGGCATGATCCCGATCGGCCGCGGTCAGCGCGAGCTCATCATCGGTGACCGCCAGACCGGCAAGACCGCCATCGCTATCGATGCCATCATCAATCAAAAGCAGTACCCGGCGGATAAGCGTGCCATCTGCATCTATGTCGCTATCGGTCAGAAGCAGTCGACCGTGGCATCCGTCGTCGAAACCCTGCGCCAGCATGGCGCGATGGAATACACCATCGTCGTGGCAGCCAATGCCGCCGATCCGGCACCCTTGCTTTATCTGGCGCCGTATTCCGGTTGCACCATGGGCGAGGATTTCATGTGGCAGGGTAAAGACGTGTTGGTCGTCTATGATGACCTCTCCAAACATGCGCAGGCATACCGTCAGCTTTCCTTATTATTGCGCCGTCCTCCCGGCCGCGAGGCGTATCCCGGTGACGTGTTCTATCTGCATTCGCGACTGCTCGAGCGCGCTTGCAAGCTTTCCGCTAAGAATGGCGGCGGTTCTTTGACCGCGCTACCCATCATCGAGACGCAGGCAGGCGACGTGGCGGCGTATATCCCTACCAACGTCATCTCCATCACCGATGGGCAGATCTATCTTGAGTCAGCGTTGTTCTATTCGGGTATCCGCCCGGCGGTCAACGTGGGCCTTTCGGTCTCGCGCGTGGGCGGTTCGGCACAGATCAAAGCCATGCGTCAGGTCGCGGGACGCTTGCGACTCGACCTGGCCCAGTACAACGAGCTTTCTACTTTCGCGCAATTCGGCAGCGAGCTTGACAAATCGAGCATGCAACAGCTCTCGCGCGGGGAGCGCATGGTCGAGCTGTTGAAACAGGACCAATATAAGCCCTTGAGCGTCGATAAGCAGATCGTCTCCATCTTCGCCGGCATCAACGGTTGTTTCGACGATATCGCGAAAGAGGACGTGCGTAAACAGGAGCAGGGATTGCTCGAATTCATGGGCAAACGCTACCAGCCTTTGATGGATGAGATCGCCGAGAAGGCGCAGTTGTCCGATGAATTGACGGCAAAGCTCAAAGCCGCGATCGCAGAATTCAATAAGCAGGCAAAATAAGTCCGACGACATAGAGGTTTATGCCAAGTCTAAGAGAAGTCCGCGGTAAGATCAAATCGGTCAGGAAGACCCAACAGGTCACTAAGGCCATGAAGATGATCGCCGCCGCGCGCGTCAAGAAGGCGCAGGCGAACCTGATGGGTTCGCGTCCGTACGCGCGCCGCGTCGAAGAACTCGTCATGGGGCTTGCCGCGGGGCTCGACGCCTCCGATCTCGCTTGCCCAGCCGAGTTCTTGCCGAGGCAGTCCGCTAAAGACAGCATCCTGCTCATCGCGACCTCGGACAAAGGTCTTTGCGGCGCTTACAACATGAATCTTTTCAAGCGTGCGATGGGGTATCTTGTGGAGCGTAGGAATGAGGGCGCTAAGGTCCATCTTTTTGTCATCGGCAAGAAAGGGAGGGATTTCTTCACGCGCAGTGGTTTCCCGATCGCTAAGGAATACGTCAATTTCATCCGGCAACCTTCGTTCCTGCAAGCGAACATCTTGGCCACCGATCTCTTGAGTCTGTATCGCAACGATTTTAAGATCGGCCGGGTGGTCTGCTTGTTCGCGAATTTCAAGAATATGATCCGTCAGGAATCGAAGTTCTTCGATCTGCTGCCGGTGCCGATGCCGGAGGCGGCGGCCAAACACGTCCTTCCCGGTGATTACATCTGCGAGCCGCAGCGCTCCGTCATCTTAAAACAGCTTTTTGATCGGTATGTTCGGACTATCATGTTCAAACTGATACTTGAATCGTTCACCAGCGAGCAAGCCAGCCGCATGAATGTCATGGAAAACGCGACCAAGAACGCTTCCGATATGATCGATGGGTTGACCCTGCTGGGTAACAACGTCCGGCAGGCGGGCATCACCAGAGAGATATTGGAAGTGATATCAGGCGCTGACGCGCTTGCGTAAGGACAGCGAGGTGACTTATGGCTGTTGAATTCAAAGAACGAAGAAAATTCGCGAGGCATCAGACGAGCTTGTCTTTGACCATCCCGGGTCACTCGTCACGTGGTATCCCCGCCAAGGCGCAGGTGGTCGACATCTCTGAAGGCGGTTTGGGGTTCGAGACTTCGCAGAAGATGGAGTTGGGTTCCTCGTTCACTTTATCGCTAGACCTGCCATTGACAGTGCAGGGTGACATCGTCAGGGCGGCTCCGCAAGGGCGTAAGTTCCGTTACGGGGTGCGTTTCCATCGCGTGCGTATGACGCCGAAGACCAGTTTTTCCAAACCCCGCACCATGGTGCGGGATGTCAACAAGTTCAGGAGGGTGTTAGCTTAATGCGCGATCCCAGAAAGAGTAGGCGCGTGCCCTTGAGCATGCCCGTGCTCCTATGCACTGACCCTAGCGGACGTCAAGTCAAGGGTAACGCAGTCGTGACCGATTTGAGTCCTAAGGGGCTCGGTTTTGAGACCGAAGCGCAGTTGAAATCAGGAGACCTGTTGTTTTTAAAACTCTTCGTACCGGTGGCGTTCGCTTGCCAGGTGCGTAATGTCAAAGCAACGGCAGAGACCTATCGCTGTGGCGCGTCGATCGAGAAGATCGGCATGCTTGATAGTGTCAAATTAAGAGATTTTGTCGCTAAAGAAAAGAAGAAGGGGAAGTAAGGAGGAAGCATGGCAGTAGACAATCTCGGAAAGATCACGCAAGTCATCGGGCCCGTCGTCGACGTCGAATTCCCTTCAGGGAAATTACCCGCGATTTACAATGCACTCAAGATCAAGTCGCCGAACGCCGAGAAGGGGGACTTGACGGTCGAGGTTGCGCAGCATCTGGGCGATTCGACCGTGCGCGCCATCGCTTTGGGTCCCACCGAGGGTCTACAGCGCGGCATGGTGACCGAGGATACCGGTGCGCCCATCATGGTGCCTGTCGGCCGTGCGGCTTTGGGCCGGTTGGTCAATGTTTTGGGTGAACCGCAGGATTACCGCGGCGAGATCAAATCCGAAATCAAACTCCCTATCCACAGACATCCTCCGACATTAGCCGAGCAGGAGACCAAGCCGACGATCTTCGAGACCGGTATTAAAGTCATCGATTTGCTCGAACCCTTCATGAAAGGTGGCAAGGTCGGACTCTTCGGGGGTGCGGGCGTGGGTAAGACCGTCATCATCATGGAACTCATCAATAACGTAGCCAAGCAACATGGTGGCGTTTCCGTGTTCGGCGGCGTGGGTGAGCGTTCCCGCGAAGGCAATGATTTGTGGCTCGAGATGCAAGAAGCTAAACTGGCGGACGGCGCTTCTGTGTTGTCCAAGACCGTCTTGGTGTATGGACAGATGAACGAGCCGCCGGGCAGCCGCGCGCGCGTGGCGTTGACCGCTTTGACGCAGGCCGAGTATTTCCGTGATTATGAGCATCAGGACGTCTTGCTTTTCGTCGACAACGTCTTCCGTTATGTGTTGGCGGGCTGCGAGGTCAGCGCTTTGTTGGGCCGTATGCCTTCAGCCGTGGGCTATCAGCCGACGTTGACGACCGAGGTGGGCGCTTTGCAGGAGCGCATCACCTCGACAAAAGATGGTTCGATCACATCGATCCAAGCGGTGTACGTGCCCGCCGATGATTTGACCGATCCGGGCGTAGCCACCACCTTCACGCATTTAGATGCCACGTCCGTGCTGTCGCGCCAGATCGCGGAGCTCGGCATCTATCCGGCGGTCGACCCCTTGGCGTCGACGAGCCGCATCTTAGACCCTAATATCGTGGGTGAAGAACACTATAAAGTAGCGCGTGATACGCAGAAGATCCTGCAGCGTTATAAAGACCTACAGGACATCATCGCTATCTTGGGCATAGACGAACTTTCCGAGGATGACAAGGTCACCGTCTCGCGGGCGCGGCGTATCCAGAAGTTCCTTTCCCAGCCGTTCTTCGTGGCCACGCAGTTCACCGGGTTTGCGGGCAGATACGTGCCCATCGCAGACACGGTGCGCGCGTTCAAAGAACTCATCGAAGGCAAATGGGACCATTTGCCGGAGCAGGCCTTTTACATGGTGGGCACCATCGAGGAAGCCGCCGAGAAAGCCAAAACCATGCAGGGGTAAATGAAAGAATTCGACCTAAGCATCATCACTCCCGAGAAAGTCGCCTTCGAGGGCAAGGCGCAGTATCTTAACTTGCCCGCGTGGGAGGGCTTGATGGGGGTGTTGCCGGGGCACACACCCGCCCTTGTCTTGTTGCATGTGGGAGCCGTCGTCATCCGCGATGGTTCAGGGGAGAGGCACCTGGCGGTCTCCGGTGGATTTGCCGAGATCGGACCCAAGAAGGTCATCTTGTTCGCCGAGACGGCTGAACAAGCCGAAGATATCAGTAAAGAGCGCGCCCGTTTGGACTCGGAGCGCGCCAAAGCCGAGCTTGCCCATGCCCGTGGCAAAG
>JBBTGF010000313.1:0-6329 GCA_038041525.1 Elusimicrobiota bacterium
CCCTTTGCTTTTTCTTTCTTTGGTGGATTTCCTTCTTTGGGGATAATGGATTCCACAATGGAGCAGGCGAAAATCCTCAAGAAAACGAAGAATTTGATCGGGGGTCAGTTGACGGCCAATTTTCAGCATTTCATCGAAGTCCCCAAAGAAGGCAAGATCAACATCGGCGACCGGGTACGCCCGGTCTTTGAGGCGAATCGCAACGGCAACCTACGCGACATCAAACATTTCGAGATCGTCCCCGTCTGAATAACGAGTCCCACTGTTACATTTGATGATTTTTTCCGTATACCTGAGTAGGGGATATGCCCAGGAGATAGACGTGAAGAATGTCATGGTGGCGCAAACAGTCAAGAGCAGGATATGTTTTATTCGTGGCCAGAGGGTCATGTTGGACAGGGACTTGGCGGAACTTTATGGGGTTGAGACCAGGGTGTTGAATCAAGCAGTGCGAAGGAATAGAGAAAGATTCCCTCCTGATTTCATGATGCAGCTTACGAGAACGGAGATCATGAGGATATCACAGTTTGTGATATCCTCACAGGACCCCAGGAGCTCTATCAAATTCTCTAAGCGTGTTTTTTCATTCACAGAGCAGTGCGTTGCCATGCTTTCAAGCGTACTCGCCAGCAAAAGAGCTGTTGCTGTGAATATCGCGATTATGCGCACTTTCGTGCGTTTACGTCAGGTCTTATCTACCAATGCCGTATTGGCGAAGCGCCTGGAAGCGATCGAACATCGGTTGTCCGGCTATGGCGAGAGATTCGACCAGCACGCCAGCCAGATCAAAGAGGTTTTTGATGCTATCCGTAGCCTTATGGATCGACCTGTTAAATCTGTGGGTAAGATAGGGTTCAAGGGTCTGACGGAATAGACAAAAGTCTATATCTTTATGGGATTCGACCCCTCTGTTCGTTAAGGGCCGGTAGCTGTTGAAAACATCTCAAAGAATGGGATAAGCTATGCAATATGACTCGCAGGGAGATGCTCCTAGCGGCTTTACCAACGGGCTTCCTGGTCTTCGTTCTTCTGTTGGTCTGGGTTCCTGGCAGCGGGTTATTCCAGTCTTTGCGTAAAAGTTTCAAATATCATGAAAAATTCATGGATAGCATAACACAGGAGTTCAACGTTCAGTCTGTGACGTTGAAAGGGGATGGGTGGCGTTACGGTAAAGAGTATGTCGTCAGCTATTGTCCTTCTTTAGAGATCCAGCGAGCATTTCCTGGCGTGCAAGAGGCTGAGCGTAGAGGGATCGCCACAGCGATCCTTCGTCGAGGTTTCGTAAAGGGTGGAAAATTGACTGTAGTAGCGCAATGTAATTGGACTGGGAAAGGCAGTTCTTTGATAGGCAGGATTTTCGGCGTTGTACATGAATATACGTTCGGTGAAACTAGCATCGTTGCCGATGGGATCGAACATGCCAGTAAATCGGCCCGCACAGGATACGACTATGGGTTTCTAGATTTAAAGGTATTGCCATCGCCATTGCAGCAGCATCTTAGAAATTAGATATCACAGATTGTGATATCCTCCGGAGATGATAGATCCTGAAATGCTATAAATTTACCCATGAAGACTATCAATGAACTTTTAAGCGCACAGGCGCAAAAATATGGCACAAAGACTTTTCTTATCTACCGGGACCAAGAGATCAGCTATTCGGAATTGGAAGAACTGTCCAATCAGGTCGCGCATGAATTGATCGCTAGGGGCGTTAAGCAGGGTGACCGCGTGGGGTTGCTGATGGTCAATTGCCCGGAATTCCTGTATACGTTCTTTGGCATCATGAAAGTCGGCGCCATCGCGGCGCCGGTCAATGTGCTTTTCAAGCCGCCGGAGATCGTTTATGTTTTAAACAACGCCGAAGTCTGTGGTTTAGTTCTAGGGTCGATGTTCGCACCGGCGGCCGAGCTTATCAAAAGTCAGTGCAAGGGTTTGGGTTGGGTCAAGACCGTCGTTGAGTCGCGTCCTAAGCAGGAAGTCAAAGCGGATAGCGCGAAATACGCGAAAACGCCGCCGGAGGTCAGGTTCTCGGCCCAGGATGCGGCTAGCTTGATTTACACCTCCGGCACGACCGGATTTCCCAAAGGCGCGATGCTTTCCCATGGTAATTATCTCGTCGATGTCGCGGCGTTCGCGCCGAAGTTGATGACGGAAAAGGATTGTTTCTTGTGTGTCTTGCCGCTGTTCCACGTCAACGCCCAGGTGGTGACTCTTTTGGCCCCGCTTTCCGTGGGCGGTTCGATGGTCTTGCTCGATAAGTTCCAGCCGAAGGAATTCTTTCCGGTCATGGCCAAGCATAAGGCGACGGCATTCAGCGCTGTGCCGTCGATCTACGGCGTGCTGCTCAATCTGCCTGATAGCGCGAGTCATGACCTCTCGTCTTTGCGCTTCTGCATCTGCGGCGCCGCGCCTATGCCGGTGCCGGTCTTTGAGGCGTTTGAGAAGAAATTCAAAGCCAAGATCTTGGAGGGCTATGGTCTCTCCGAAGCTACTTGCGTCTCAAGCGTCAATCCTTGGGACGGCAAGCGTAAGATCGGTTCTATCGGTCTGCCTCTTACGGGTCAGCCCATGAAAGTCGTTGACGATAAAGGGCAGGAATCACCTCCGGGTCAGGTCGGTGAGATCGTGGTCAAAGGTGGTAACGTGATGTTGGGTTATTACAACAACCCACAAGCCACCGCAGAGGCCATCAAAGACGGTTGGTTGCATACCGGCGACTTGGCTTATAAAGATGAAGACGGCTATTTTTTCATCGTGGGGCGTAAAAAAGAGATGATCATCCGCGCCGGAGAGAACATCTATCCTTCGGAAGTTGAAGGCGCTTTATACAGACATCCTGCCGTGGCTGAAGCCGCAGTGGTGGGACTGCCCGATCAGCGTTGGGGAGAAGAAGTCGCTGCTTTTATCGTGCTCAAAGAGGGCCAAAGCTTGACCGCTAAGGAAGTCATGGCGCATTGCCGCAGTATGATCGCTGATTACAAATGCCCAAGGAAGATCGAATTCGTCGCGGCGCTACCTAAGACTGCTACGGGTAAGATCCAGAAACTCAAGTTAAAGCAGGAGTATTTGGTTTCTTCAACGCCGCGAGGATAGCGGGGATGATCTCGTAGAGGTCGCCCTGCAGCGCGTAGGTCGCAAGCTTCATCATCGGACAATCTGCATCTTTGTTGATAGCCACGACGACTTCGGCTTGGCTCATGCCGGCTAGATGTTGCACTTGCCCGGAGATGCCGCAGGCGATGTAGAGCTTTGGCCGCACAGTCCTGCCGGTGAGTCCGATCTGATGCGGATAGGATATCCATCCCGAGTCGACGGCGGCCCTTGAAGCGCCGACCGCTTCGCCACCCAAGGCTTTCGCCAGTTCGCGTAAGAGTTCAAAACCCTTGGCGTTACCTACGCCTTTGCCTCCGGAGACCACGACTTCCGCCGTTGAGATGTCCGAAGCGCTATCTTGGTCAGGGATGAATTCCACGAATTCTTCTCGCGGTTGGATCATGGAGTCATCGATAGGTACGATCTTGACCTCGCCTTTGTGTCCCGGGACTTTCTTAGCCATGGGGAAGGACATCGGCCGCATGGTAGCCATCTCCGGACGGCTCCTTTCGCAAAGGATGGTGGCCATCAGGTTGCCGCCGAAAGATGGGCGCGTGGCATGCATCATCTTAGTCGTAGGGTTGATGTCGAATTCCGTGGCATCCGCGGTGATGCCGGTGTGGGTCATGACTGCGAGTCTCGGGGCCAAAGACCGCCCGACGGCCGAGGCTGCCATGAGGAATTTATTGGGTTTTTCCTTGAGGATGAGGTCTTTTAAGATCGGCGCGTAGGCTCCTTCCAGGAAGCGTGCCAGTTTGGGGTGGTCGAGCACGTAGACTTTGTCGGCGCCGTGGTCGATCAAGTCTTGTGCGGTCTCTTTGACGCCGTGGCCCATCAGGACGACGCAGAGCTGCTCGTCGAGGACCTTGGCCATCTTGCCGCCGACGTGCAGGAGTTCGTAGATCGTGGGTACGATCTTGCCGTGGCGCTGCTCGGCGAAGCACCAGACCCCTTTATACAGGGTGGTGTCGATGACGGGCGCCGTCGACGCATCCTTGTGCATGACGATGGCGTGGAAGACGTCGGTCTTCTTCGTTTTCTCTGCCAGGCGGTCGCATTCGACGACGCAGGCGTTGCAGAAGACGCATTTCTCGTTGATGGTGGCGAGTTTCCACTTATTGGGATGCTGCGGCCTCTCGATCATCTTGATGGCGTCGACAGGGCAGGTCTTCACGCACAGCGAACAGCCGGTGCAGCGTTCGGCAGTGACGAAGATCTCGTTAGCCATGGTTGAGTACCCCCGCTTCTCGGAGCTTAGCCAGTAGGTTCTGCGCTTTTTGCGCGGTCGTCTCTCCGGGTATCGGCGTGCTGCCTGAACGCGGCGGAGGCGCAAAGGATTTGGAGACGATCGTCGGTGACCCGGTCAGACCGATCTTGTCTTTTTCGCAGCCGAGTATTTGCGCGTTCCACATGGGGATGACGGCTTTCTTGGAGTTCATCTTGCCTTTGACCGTGGCGGCCCGGGGGCGGTTGATCTCTTTGACCACCGTGATGACGGCGGGCAGCGGCAGGTCGATGACGTCGGTGCCGTCTTCCATGAGCCGGTGGATACGGATCTTTTTGTCGTCTACTTTCTCGACTTTTCTGACATAAGCGGCGGAGGGCCAATCGAACCAGGCTCCCAGGCCCGGGCCCACGTGGCCGGTGTCGCCGTCGTTGGTCTGCTTACCGCAGATGATGAGGTCGACCTTGCCTTTGAGTTCGGCGATCTTTTTGATGCCCATATAAAGGGTGTAACTGGTGGCGTAGGTATCTGCGCCCGCGAATTCCCTGCCGCAGATGTGGTACGCGTCATCGCAGCCTCTCGCGATAGATTCTTTGAGCGCCTCTTGGGCTTGGGGCGGGCCCATGGTGATAGTCGCGCACCAGGAACCGGGGAGCCGCTCCTTGAGACGGATGCTTTCTTCGATAGCGTATTCGTCAAAAGGGTTGATGGCCGAGGCGACACCTTCGCGTTTAAGGGTCCCGGTTTTCGGGTCTATCTGTACGTTAGCGGTCGCTGGCGTTTGTTTGACGCAAGCGACGATGTTGATCGGCATATTTGTGTGTTCCAGGGGTGCACCCCCTGCTCCTTGATGTCATTACCGGTCTCACTTAGAACGACTTGGAAATTCTATCAAATGCGACTAAGTATGAAGGTATGTTGGGGTTTAGAACCGCAGGATCAGGGATAGCCCCAGGCGTCTGCTCGATGCCCGGGCCCGCCATTGGGTCCTAGGCCGTCGATTTGCCGGACCGGATGTCCCGGTTTGCGGTTGGTGGCTCAACGATAGGTTGCCGGAAAGGCCGAGGTGGCCGGCATGGTCATGCAGGAAATGGCGCGTTTGACGCGACGTCTCTTGTCTGATGAGGTCTGCCGCCTCGTCTTCCCAGGAGAACACTTCCAGTGGCAGGAATTTAAGCAGCGGCGTGTGTTCGATAGTGTCGACGACGATGTCGCTGGCTAATTCGCCGCTGACGATGTGCGCTAGGGCCGAATTCGTGCGCGTTGCGTCGAGCGTCTGCGCCGCAACTAGGTTGCTGCAGGCTAAGTATAGCGACGTTAGCAGGGTTGCGTATATGCGTGTATGCCAGGTTGTAGCGTCCATGTCAGTTAAAACCTACAGGATAGATAGACGATCCCGTTTTTTTCTTCACATTCGCCGTTACCGAGGCGCTTGAACATGTCGATCATCGCCGCATTACCGGGGAGCTATTTTCGAGCGTCCGCAGGTGCGCGGCATCAACATAATCCGGTAGCTTCAGAGGCCGTCGTTTTATCGTGCTCATGCCGGACTTCCAGGATATCTATGCCTAGATTTTGCAATAAACGGGAGATGCGGATGATAGCTTGGCGGGTTTTTGATAATTAGTAGAATTCGTACATAAAATCATGACTTTAGAATGGAATCTTATCGCGCTCATCGCTTTAGCGCTGGCGTTTGATTTCATCAACGGCTTCCATGATTCGGCCAATTCTATCGCCACCGTCGTTTCGACGCGGGTATTGACGCCGCGCACGGCCGTCATTTGGGCCGCTTTCTTTAATTTCGTCGCTTTCCTGTTCTTTGACTTGCATGTCGCCAACACGATCGGCAAGGGCATCGTCGATCCCCGTATCGTCGACGCCAGGATCATCGCCGCGACCTTGCTTGGCGCTTCCATCTGGGACTTGTTAACCTGGTATTGGGGGTTGCCCACGAGTTCATCGCATGCGCTCATCGGCGGGGTCATCGGTTCAGGGTTTGTCAAGG
>JBBTGF010000313.1:6339-6793 GCA_038041525.1 Elusimicrobiota bacterium
GCCGGTATCGAGAAGACGTTGATATTCATGGTCTTAGCGCCATTCGTCGGCATGGTGGTCGGTTCTATTATCGCGATCATCTGTTACAGGATATTCCGGCACGCCACGCCGAGCCGGGTTGATACCGTTTTTCGCAAGGGACAACTGGTTTCTGCGGCGTTGTATAGTCTTGGCCATGGCGGTAATGACGCGCAAAAGACTATGGGTATCATTACCGTTTTATTGTTCTCCGCTGGGAAATTGGGCACGGAGTTCCATGTTCCGTTATGGGTGGTGCTTTCTTGCCACGCGGCGATGGGATTAGGCACGCTTTTTGGCGGTTGGCGCATCGTTAAGACCATGGGCCAGCGGGTGGCAAAACTGCGGCCGTTCGATGGTTTCTGCGCTGAGTCCGGCGGCGCGGTCTCGTTGTTCGGAGCTTCGATCTTGGGCGTGCCGGTGAGCACGACGCATA
>JBBTGF010000314.1:0-7164 GCA_038041525.1 Elusimicrobiota bacterium
CCTTAATTCCGCCTACGAGCAGCCTAAGCGTTATTTCCAATTCAACGATGAGGGCATAACCGACCAGGCCGTCGCAGGTCGCCGTCCTAGTTCCTATTTCGTTCCTATCGCCCGGCCCAAAAAGAAGGGCGCTAAAACCCTCTTTGAAAGCGAATGGACACAAGATAGGATCGAAGAAAACAAAGTTATCAATCAGATCCGTTTCCGCGTTTCTTTGTGGCGCGAGCGCGGTTATCCCGGCATCACCCGCACCAGCGCTCGCTTACTCGAATACTGGCAGCGCCCGGAACGGGAGAAGAAGTTCTTCTTTTGCCAAATCGAGGCTCTCGAAACCGCCATCTATATCGCCGAGGCTGCCAAGAAGGAAGGCGATACTTGGATAGAGAACCACCTGCGCCGGGCCAATGAAGAAGCTAACCCTTTGCTTTACCGTGTGGCCTTTAAAATGGCCACAGGCAGCGGCAAGACCGTGGTCATGGCTATGCTCATTGCCTGGCAAGCCTTGAATAAACTGGCCAATCCGCAAGATAGCCGGTTTTCCGACGCTTTTTTGATCGTTACCCCGGGTATCACCATCCGCGACCGCTTGCGCGTGCTTTTGCCGAGCGACCCGCAGAATTACTATCGGGAAAGGGATGTCTTATCCTCGGATCAGTTGTCAGATCTGGGCAAAGCCAAGATTTTTATCACTAATTTTCACGTTTTCAAGCCCCGCGAGCTATCGGACGCATCGAGGATAACCAAGCAGATCCTGGCCAACGGTAAAAAGAGCGCATTAGTCGAAACCCCAGATCAGATGGTGCGCCGCGTTACCCGCGACCTGGGCAATAAGAAGAACCTTATCGTTATCAATGACGAAGCCCATCATTGCTATCGCCGCCGCCAGGAAGATGGGGAGGAGATTTTAACCGGCGAGGAACGCCGAGAGGCGCAAAAGCGTGATGAGGAAGCTAGGGTATGGATTTCCGGCCTGGAGGCGGTGAAAGAAAAAATCGGCATACGCGTGATCTATGACCTTTCCGCTACACCCTTCTTTTTGCGCGGTTCCGGTTATCAAGAAGGAACGCTTTTCCCTTGGGTGGTTTCTGATTTTTCCTTGATCGACGCCATTGAAAGCGGCGTGGTCAAGATTCCCCGCGTGCCCGTAGCTGATGACCAAATGAAAGGCGATCAGCCTACCTACCGGGACCTTTGGCGCAATGTCCGCGACGGTTTGCCTAAAAAGGGTAGGAAAGAGGGCATGGTTTCCGTAGGACCCAATCTGCCAAAAGAGCTGGAAGGTGCGTTGTACAGTCTGTACGGTAATTACGAAAAACTTTACAAGAGTTGGCAGGAGAATGCCGAGGCTCGCGCTAAGGGGCAGACCCCGCCGGTCTTTATCGTGGTCTGCAATAACACGAACGTTTCCAAAATGGTTTACGATTGGGTCGCTGGTTGGGAAAAGCCCAGGAAAGATGGCTCAACGGTCGTGGTTCCCGGCCAGCTTGTAGTTTTTAACAATGAGGAGAATGGCGAGTGGCGCGCCCGGCCTAATACCATCTTGATCGACAGCGAGCAGTTGGAGAGCGGCGAGGGCATGAGCGCTGATTTTAAGAAGCTGGTGGCGGTGGAGATCGAGGAATTCAAGTCAGAGTATAAGATCCGCTTTCCTGGCCGCGATACCGATGGTTTGACGGACGAGGACTTGCTAAGGGAAGTCATGAACACGGTGGGCAAGCCTGGCAAGCTCGGGGAAAACGTCAGATGCGTAGTCAGTGTCTCCATGCTGACCGAGGGTTGGGATGCCAATACCGTGACCCATATCTTGGGCGTGCGCGCTTTTGTCACGCAGTTACTTTGTGAGCAGGTGATCGGCCGCGGTTTGCGCCGTATGTCTTATGCCGCTGATGAGCAAGGCATGTTCATGCCGGAATACGCCGAAGTGTATGGCGTCCCTTTTTCTTTCATCCCTTGTTCCGGTTCAGTCACCACGATCAGAGAGGGCGTCGTGCCTACGCGTGTGCGAGCTTTGGAGGAGCGCATTGCCTGCGAGATCACCTTCCCCAGGCTTTTAGGCTATCGCTATGAGATGCCCGATCAAAAACTGCAAGCCAAGTTCACGCAAGAATCCAAGCTGGCCTTGTCCACGGCTGATATCCCGACCAGGGTCCAGGTGGACCCCATCGTCTGTAAGTCCGAGATCCATACTCAAGAGGATTTAAAACGCCGCCGCTCTCAAGAGATCGTTTTTCTTTTGGCCAAGCGCGTGCTGGAAAAATACTGCAAGGATGATTCGGGAGACGTCAAGCCCTGGCTGTTCCCGCAGTTGCTTGAGATCTCCAAGCAGTGGCTTAGCGAATGTGTGATTTTAAAAGACGGTACGTTTCCCCAACTGTTGCTATTAAGTGAATTCTCGCACGATGCCTCGGACAAGATCTACAAAGCGATCATCGAGGCTGACAGGGGTGAGAAGGCGATAAAACCCATCTTACGCCCTTACGACTCGGTTGGTTCGACCCGCTACGTGGATTTCGATACCATCAGGCCGGTTTACCCGACGGACCCTACAAAATGTCATATCAGCCACGTTGTGGCGGATACGAACTCCTGGGAACAGAAGATGGCCGAGGCTTTGGAGGGGATGGATGGGGAAGTGGTCCATTATGTCAAGAACCATGGATTGGGATTCATGATCCCGTATACGCTCAATGGTGAAGAAAGAAATTACGTTCCCGATTTCATCGCGCGAGTCAAAGACGGCGGCCCGGACCTTCTAAATTTGATCGTCGAGGTTACTGGTGAGAAGAAAAAAGACAAGGCGGCCAAGGTGGAGACAGCGCGGACTCTCTGGGTCCCTTCGGTCAATAATCATGGCGGCTATGGCCGTTGGGCGTTTTTAGAGATCACAGACCCCTGGGACGCGCAAAATACCATCCGCGCCGCGATCAAAAGTGCTTCGTATTTAAAGGATAATAGCTAGCGATGGCTCGCAAAACGAGAGTTTCAGTCCATGTCCCGGTCGAAGCCACTACACACAAGAAAGACAAACGGGCCAATATCCCTACCCGCGAATTGCAGAGTTTTGTCAAAGACGAAGAAACCAAGCCCAAGAAAATCCTTTATCCTCGTGACCCGTCATTAGACCCCCAGCTCGTCTGGAAGGGAAAAGATGAACAGGATGCTAAAGACCTAGCTGTCCCCGCCGTGCCTATCTATATCCAAGAAAAAATCGCGCCCCAGGCGTTGATTGAAAACTTGCGTCTAGAGCATGATAAAGATGAGCCTAAATTATTCTCAGATTTTAACGGCATCCAGTTTGAAAAATTGATCGAGTTCTATAAGCACGAGCAAAACTGGTCAAACCGTATGATCTTGGGCGACAGCCTGCTCGTGATGAACTCCCTGGCTGAAAAAGAAGCCCTCAAAGGCAAGGTCCAGATGATTTACATGGACCCGCCCTACGGCATCCGTTTCGGTTCCAATTGGCAGGTCTCAACCCGAAAACGCGATGTGAAGGACGGCAAAGTCGAAGACGCCACCAGGGAACCCGAACAAATCAAAGCTTTTAGGGACACCTGGGAGCTTGGGATTCATTCATATTTAGCCTATCTGCGCGACCGCCTGGTCGTGGCGCGAGAATTACTCACTGAGAGTGGAAGTATTTTTGTTCAAATTGGCGACGAGAATGTTCATTTGGTGAGGAATATTTTAGATGAAGTTTTTGGGAGTGATAATTTTTGTGCTTTTGTTACCTTTACAAAAGCATCAGCACAAAGCTCAGATTTACTTTCTTCTGCATCAGATTATTTATTGTGGTATGCCAAGAATGTGACTGGTGTTAAATCGCGAAATCTCTATTGGTCTAAACAGCCTGGCGCAATCGGTGCAACTAATTACGTAAATATTGAATCATCCGATGGTAAAACCTGGCGGCCATTAACTGCTTCGGAAAAGCAAGATCTAGGGCAAATCCCAGAAAGCTGGAAGCTTTTCAGTGGTGATAATTTGATGGGAACTCGCCCGGCAACGGAAGGTGATTTGGGACCATATAAATTTGATGGGAGAGTTTACAATGCCGATAAACGTAAATGCTGGAAGACTGACAAAAATGGACTTGATAATCTAGCGACTGCAAAGCGTTTAATAGTTATTGGCGATGGTATTTATTACAAGCGGTATCTCGATGACTTTCCTGTATATCCAATGACAACCAATTGGACTGACACTGCAAGTAGTTTTATGGCGGATAAAGTTTACGTTGTACAGACTACTGCTAAGGTTATTCAACGATGCATTCTAATGACGACTGATCCAGGTGATCTTGTGATTGATCCCACCTGTGGCAGTGGAACGTCGGCCTATGTTGCTGAACAATGGGGTCGCAGATGGATTACTTGCGACACTTCCCGCGTAGCTTTGGCTTTGGCTCGGACTCGGCTCATGGCAGCGAAGTATCCGTATTATATTTTGAGAGACTCCCTAAACGGGGCGGGTCTGGATTCCGGCTTTCGCCGGAATGACGGAGGTAGTAAGAAAGTTGCGCTTGCTCAAAAGGCGGAGGGTGATATCAAGAAAGGTTTTGTTAATAAGCGCGTGCCGCATGTGACCTTGAAATCCATAGCCAATAATCCGGATATCAAAGAAGGCATGAGCCGGGAGGAGATTGATGCGGCTATCGCCCGGCATGCGGATACTGAAGAGCTGTTTGATCAGCCTTATGAAGACAAGAAGCGCGTGCGGGTTAGCGGGCCTTTCACTGTCGAGAGTCTTTCGCCGCATCGGGTGATTGATATTGATGGGGAGCGGCCGGCGGCGGAGCGGGCAACAGCAAACGCGGCCGGGGCCGGTCAATTCGAGACCATGATCCTGGAAAACCTTAAAAAGGCCGGGGTGCAAAATACGATCAGGAAAGAACGCTTGAATTTTGATCACCTGGAGTCTTTCGCTGGAGTTTATATCCATGCCGAGGGGGAGTATCAGGAAAATGGCAAGGCTAAACGAGCCGCTATCTGCATCGGCCCGGAGCATGGTTCCGTAGGCCCGGAATTGGTCAAGGAAGCCGCTAAAGAGGCGGTCAAAGGCGTTAGTTTCGATTTGTTGGTCATTTGCGGTTTTGCTTTCGATCCGCATGTCAGCGAGGAAGCCAAAGAGTTCGGCAAGTTAACCGTTTTAATGGCCCGCATGAACCCAGATTTGGCCATGGGCGACGATTTGCTTAAGAAAACTGGAACAGGGAATCTCTTCATGGTCTTCGGCGAGCCGGACGTAGAGATTAAAAAGCAAAAGGACGGCCAGTTGGTGGCTGAAATCAAAGGCGTGGACGTCTACGACCCCACCACCGGTCAGATCCGCAGCCATACGACCGACGATATCGCCTGTTGGTTCATTGACACGGACTACAACGGCGAGAGCTTCTTTGTGCGTCACGCCTATTTCTGCGGCGCTCAAGACCCCTATGAGAAATTGAAGCGAGCTTTACGCGCTGAGATCAACGAGGAAGTCTGGCAAACCCTCTATTCCACTAAGAGCCGCCCCTTCGACGCCCCTAAGACCAAAAAAATTGCCGTGAAGGTGATCAATCATTACGGCGATGAGGTCCTGAAGGTTTATAAAATCTAAATGACCATGGCTGATACGATATTTATAAAACGAGTCGTTCTCAGTAATTACAAAAGCATCAAGGAGTGTTCTGTCAGGCTCCAGCCGTTGACGTTTCTAGTGGGTCAGAATGGAGCCGGGAAAAGCAATTTTCTTGACGCCTTAAGGCTAGTTACGGAGTCGTTGAACACAACGCTTGAGCATGCGCTGCGCGACCGCGGAGGCATTAACGAGGTTCGTCGTCGATCGGCTGGGCATCCCACGCATTTTGGTATTCGTCTTGACTGGCGTATGCCTGATAAATGTGAAGGGGTATACGCTTTCAGAGTCGGCGCACAAAAGCGCGGAGGTTTTGAAGTCCAGCAGGAGGAGTGTCAAATTTACGATGGAGTTTTAAAAAAGCATTTTTACAAGGTAGAGGGTGGGCAACTGAAAGAATCGAGCTTTGAAGTTGCTCCTCCCGTGTCCAGCGATAGGCTTTATCTCGTGTCTGCGGCCGGCTTGCCCCCTTTTAAGCCGATTTATGAGGCATTTAAGCATATGGGTTTCTATAACCTTAATCCAGACGAAATCCGTGATCTGCAGCCTCCTGATCCGGGGGAGGTGTTGAAGCGGGACGGAAGGAATTTGGCGAGCGTTTTGAGTGTGCTGGCAAAAGAGCATGCGGAAATATACAAGCGAATTGTAGAGTTTCTTTCCAAGGTAGTTCCGGGGATCCAAGATGTCGTTGTCAAGCATATCGGGAAAAAGGAGACGTTGGAATTCCGTCAAAATGTCGGCAACAGTAAGGACCCGTGGAGATTTATGGCCGAGAATATGTCCGATGGGACCCTACGTGTTCTTGGCGTGTTGACGGCGCTTTTCCAATCATCGGTTGACAGGAAGAAGAAAGTGCCATTTGTGGGGATCGAGGAGCCGGAAGCAGTGGTGCATCCGGGAGCTGCCGCTATCCTTCGAGATGGACTGCGTATGGCATCGTCGATCACTCAAATCGTCGTGACCAGCCATAGTCCGGATTTATTGGACGATAAGGATATTTCAGATGAGAATATCCTTGCCGTAGTGAATAAAAATGGGGAAACCATGATAGGGCCGTTGGATAATGCGGGCAGGAGCGCCATCAGGGACCGGCTTTATACGGCTGGCGAGTTGTTGCGTTTGAATCAGATCGAACCTGATGAGGTTGCGTTGAAGAAAATAACTTCCGATCAGCTTGAGCTTTTTGCCGAATATAAGCAATAGGAATGGTAACCATTGCGGCAATCGTCGAGGGTCATGGCGAGTGTGAAGCCGTCCCTATCCTGATCCGCAGGATTGCCAGAGATATCGATCCCGGTTTTGTTCCGTATATCCCTAGACCTTTGCGTATACCCGCAGCCAGGTTGACACAACAAGGCGAGATCGAGCGCTCGGTGGACTTGGCTGCGCGTAAGCTCGATGGGCCTGGCGGTATCGTTATCATCATTGATTGCGATGACGGGTGTCCCGCGAAGGAGGGTCCTCGCTTGCTGGATCGTGCAAGAGGGGTCCGAAGGGATATCGATATTTCAGTGATTCTGGCGAAGAAGGAGTTCGAAGCTTGGCTCA
>JBBTGF010000315.1:0-2722 GCA_038041525.1 Elusimicrobiota bacterium
TCCCCTCGCCGAAGCGCGAGCCTTCTCTGCTGTAGACCACTTATCCATATTTCGGTCATCATCTTTTTATCCTCTTTGCGCGTATGCGCAGAGGACATCCGCGTGCTGTTGACCTATCTTGATGATAAAGACATCGAGATCACGGTCCCGGAGGGTGGTTATACAGTAGGGCAGGCCAAGGGCGGGACGGTGGATGTGGGCGATGACGGCAGTATCGACCTTGAAGATGGCCTGGTCATCGCTAAGGACGGTGAGGGAAAATTAGGCTGGGGCGGTAAGCCGTACAGGGGGCATCTTGAGATCCGCAAGACCAAGCAGGGAAAATTAGCGCTGGTCAACACTCTGGCGATGGAAGAATATCTCTCCGGGGTGCTGGCAAGCGAGGTCGATACCAAGACCTGGCCCATGGAGGCACTGAAGGCGCAGGCGGTAGTGGCAAGGACGTACGCCGGTAACGCGCTGCGCGGCAAGCCCGGCGCGCCGTTTCATCTTGGCAGTAAAGCCAATCATCAGGTATATTTCGGCGCCGCTTTCGAGGATTTCCGCGCTCTGCAGGCGGTCGAGGATACCGATGGCGAAGTGCTCTACAATAGTGACGGTGCGCCGTTGGAGGCGTATTTCCATTCATGTTGCGGGGGGCGAACGGCCGATGCTTCGGATGTGTGGAGCGCCAAGGCGCCGCGTGAGCTCAAAGGCGTCACAGATTTCGGTTATTGTAAGATGAGCCCGCATTATTCCTGGGTCACCAGCCTGCCGGTCGAAGAGCTCGAACGCGCCTTGCGCGAGGTCAAGCCTGATTTCCTCGGCCCGGTCAAGGGTTTCAGCATCGGGACGCTGGAGCGCAGTTCTCGGGTGTTGAGTTTGAGGGTCACCACGAATTTTGGACGCTTCGAGGTACCGACGCAAAAGTTACGCCAGGCGCTGGGTCCGAATTGGATCAGGAGCACGAAGATCACCCGTATCCATTTTGACAAGGGGAGGTTCCTTATCTATGGCAAAGGCTGGGGACACGGCGTGGGGCTCTGTCAGTGGGGGGCTAAGGGTATGGCTGATGACGGATGGGATTATCAGCGGATCTTGCGCCATTATTTTCCGGGCGCTAAACTCGCTAGAATAGAGAGCACGGCTGCGGGTTTGGCGCAGCGATAATATGCCTAAGATCACGAAAGTCTATACGCGTACCGGCGATGACGGTACGACCTCGTTGGGCAGTGGGCAGCGGGTGCAGAAAGATTCATTACGCGTGGAAGCCAGCGGCGCGGTCGACGAACTCAATTGCGCCATCGGAACGGCTCTTTCCAAAGAGCTGACGCCTGCCGTCGAACGTAAC
Source organism: Elusimicrobiota bacterium (assembly GCA_038041525.1). Taxonomy (GTDB): domain Bacteria; phylum Elusimicrobiota; class Elusimicrobia; order JACQPE01; family JACQPE01; genus JBBTGF01. The sequence goes on from JBBTGF010000315.1 coordinate 1,331, forward strand.
CTCCAGGGCGTGCAAAATGATCTGTTCCACCTCGGTTGCGACTTGTCGATGTTCGAAGGCGCGACGCCCTTGCCTGCCGCGCCTAAGATCGAGCAGCGCCATATCGACGCACTCGAACATACTATCGACATGATGTTAAAAGAACTCAAGCCTTTGGATAATTTCATCCTTCCCGGCGGCTGCGCCGGAGCCGCGGCGTTGCATTTAGCCCGCGCCGTCTGCCGCCGTAGCGAAAGGCGCGTCATCACTTTGCGCCGTCATGAACCAGTCGATGCCAATATCGTCAAATATCTCAACCGTCTTTCTGACGCGCTGTTCGTGATGGCCCGCTATGAGAACATGATGCGCGCCGTCACGGACGTATACTGGAACTCGAAGGTCTAGCTGCGGCCCTCATCCTGATGCGATTCCCCATAGCTACCAAACCCGCTTCACCGCGTGACCATTGCCGTCTCTGCGTTATCGAGCGTACCACGCGCCGCTGGACGCATCGGCGTTTCTTCGATGTCAAAGAGTATCTTTCCGCGGGGGATGTCCTGGTGCTCAATACCTCGCGCGTCATCGAAGCGCGGGTGCCGTTTAGCGTTGACGGAGTCGACTACGATATCCTGCTGACTGCGATACCTACCAAGCGCGTGCCCGTGCGCGCCAAGCTCGAAGGCCGCGCTATCAAGGCGCTCAAACGCAGTGCGGGCAAGGCGACGTTTGCGGGGGGACGCGTTGGCGCGCTCGAGGTGTTGGATTTCGATGAGACCGATAAGACGTTCTCGGTGCGGGCCGACCTACCGGCAGAGCTTTCGCTCTTAGGCGAGATGCCGCTGCCTCCGTATATCGCGCGCGCTAGGAAGCTTGCCGGAGAAAGCAGGGTCAGCGCGTCCGATGCAGAGGCCTATCAGAATGTCTATGCCCAACACCGCGGCAGTATCGCCGCGCCTACGGCGGGTTTGCATTGGACCCCGGAACTTTTAGACCAGGTCGCCGCGCAAGGGGTGGATGTCGCCAAAGTCGTCTTGCATATCGGGGTTGCATCCATCATGGATGTGACCGCCAAAGACAGCGTGCCCGCCGAGTGGTATTGGGTTCCCGATGCGGCTGGCGTCTCTATCGCTGCGGCCAAGCGCGTGGTGGCCTGTGGCACTAGTTGTGTGCGCACACTGGAGAATTGGGCGTTGACCGGCGCGCGCGAGGCTGCTGCCGACATCTTCATCAGGCCGGGACACCGGTTTGCTAAAGTCGGTGCGCTGTTGACGAACTTCCATCTGCCGGATTCGACCCATTTCGCCCTAACACAGGCATTCCTAGGCGACGGTCTTGAGCTTGGCAAGATATATGAAGACTGCGTCGACCATGATTACAAGTTCTACAGTTACGGCGACGCCATGCTGATCGTCT
>JBBTGF010000316.1:0-7324 GCA_038041525.1 Elusimicrobiota bacterium
ATAGCGAATCGTCGTCGAGTTCAGCCCATATTCCCGTAGCGAGGTTCCAAAAAAGTTGCCGGAAGGAGAGCGTTTCATGGTCGCTCAATGCCTGGCTCTCGGCCAAGCGCTCAAGGGTCGAAGCGGAAAAGATGTGTTCGAGCACCCCTTTGCGCAGGTTCAAGATCGATTTCCGGAAAGGCAGGTGCATGAGGCTTTTTTCGCCGCCAAGGGGGTCTTGCAGTCTGTCTTGAGCGAGGCGGCTTAGAAACCAGGGCGGCATCAGGAACGGCTCATCGGAGAAGACTTCTTTATGCAGGAAGTCGAGGGTTTCCCATTGCTCGTGACCCGCTACCGGTTCGTAGACCTTGACCGCGGCAATGCCGCCTGCGCCATGGCGGTTGTAGCGGATGCCGCCGATGTTGCGTGCTGCCATGTTGGCTGCTTGCTCGTATTTTGTAAGTCCGAGGATGAAGGCTTTGCGTATGGTCAAAAGGTTGGCGCCATCTTTTTGTTGGCGGCCTTGCAGGATAGTCCAGAGCCGTCGCACGTTTTGCAGGCTGTTCTTGGCGAATCCGACGATGTCGTTACCTAATTTCCATTGTTGCGCGTCGGGATCCATGCGCGAAGCGTCTTCATCTGTCGCGTAGGCGAGCCCAGGCCTGCCCGCTTCATCGAGGATGGTTTTAAGTTTAGCTTTCACCGCAGCTTTGTCAAGGCCGTCTACAGGCGTATATCCGTAGGCGATCGCCCAGTAATCATAGGGACCGAGGTCGGTCTGGAAATAGGGGCCTTGTTTTTGACCGGGCGCCGCGATGTTGATGGGCGCGTAATCCATCACCGAAGCGCTGACCAAGCCATCCTGCGCGACCTGCGTTTCTTGTAACGAGCGCCAGGTGGTGGCTTTGAAGTTATGGCGCAATCCCAGCGTGTGTCCGATCTCGTGAAGGATGACGTCTTTGATGTAGTCTTTGATGAGGTCTTCGCGTTCGGCGTCGTTGAATTCCCGTCCAGCTTTGCCTAGGCTCAGGCCAAAAGCGGCTTCTTGCGCCAATGCCGCGCCGTAGGCGCAGTGTTGCGCCGTAGGCGTATCGTGGCTGGTCTTGATGCGTGTTTTGGCAGTCGTCGGCGGGGTGGTTTCCAACATCGTGAGATTAATCCGCGACATTTGTACCGCGAAAGACACTGCCGCGTTGATGATCTCCCCCGTGCGCGGGTCGCTGCGCGAGGGTCCCCAGGCCGCGACGTGATCGACCGGCATGTTCCATTGCACGACGTTGAATCTAAGGCCGAAAGGATTGTAGTCGTCGTTAGCGATCTCCTGGACTTGCGCGTTGGCGGTGCGACGCGGCGCCGGAGCGTCTTTGACCGCTATGGCGCCGAGCAGCCCGACGCGCGCGAAGGCTTTGTTCCAAGTCAGGATCGCCTCGCGGATAGTCTGACGGTATTCTTCGGGGATCGATGTGTCGAGCCAATAGACGACCGGGTTTTTGACCGGGGACGCCGCCAGAGCCGGGTTGGACTTCTCTAAACGCCATTTTCTGATGAAGCGTTTTAGCGGCGCTTCGGGTCCTTTCAATGACCAATCGACCTGCGCTGTCTCGAAGTAACCGACCCTGGGGTCGGCAGGCCTCGGCGTGAAGCCTTCGCTGGCGGGTAGTTTGGCGAAGCTGTAGTTGACGGATAGCTGCAGATTTCGCGGGTCCGTTACCACCGCCGATCCTGAAGGATTCTCTGAGATGAACGTCATATCCGCCTTGACTTCGATATGGTCATTGAAGACGTCGGCCCCTTTGACTTGGCTTTGTTCGTCGTCGATGGCGTAGCCCGAGAGCATGCGGCTCCACATCTCGTTGGTATAGTAATAGGAAATGAGGTTGTTAAGCCTGAATGCGTCCTTGGCCAGGATGTCGTCAAGACAAATCGCGATGCGTCCCGTCCGCGGGTCTTCTTCGACGATCTCAGTGTGGGCGATGACTGAATCGGGGATGACGTTTTTCATCGTCTCAAGCAGTCGGGGGTCGTTGGCGGATGCGAACTTGCTGTTCTTGACCGTCAACTGTATGGCGTCATTGACGCGTTTAAAATAAGCGATATGGGTTGGCCATTGCACAGTGCGTTGCATCCATCCCTCCGCAAGTCCTTTCTCCATAGTCGCGGTGAAGATGAAGGGTTCAGTCATCTCCCGCGCGTTTAATTCTAGGTAGAATTTTCCATCGAATTCAGCGATCGGGAACATGGCGCGTTTGCCCTCGCTCAAAGGACCGGCTGCTTTAAGCGTGCGTAAGACCGGATTGTGTAAAGATTTGATCTTGAATGCCGCATATCCCGCTGTGACTGCCGCGGTGGCGAGACCCGCGAGGGCCCAATGTCCGGTGAAGATGCCGACTGCAAGGATGCTGACGTTGGCGGCGAGCACGAGCGTGCCGGGCCGGGCAAACCCTGCTTGGCCAAGTCGTGCCATCTGTCCCGCGGGACCGTCGATGCTCTTGGCCTTGAACAAAAAGATAACGCCGATGACGGAGAACGCGCCCATGATCAGGGGCATGACTTCATGAGCCGGAAAGAATTCGAAGAGCAATCCGATGCCTAGAGCTAACCCTGTGGTGATGCCGGTCTTGACCGTGGCGACGAGCCCGAGGACATGAGGCCGGATGCGTTCGTTCAAGGTCTGGAACGAAGATGCGGTCAAAAGGCTGGTAAGCATCATGAGCGCCGAGAAGATGGGGATGAAGGTCATCAGTACCGGCAGTCCGGCGAAGAAGCTCCACAAGCCGATGAGCCCCAAACCTACGCCGATAGCCAGAGGTCTGAGTTTCTTGAATTTTGAGGCTCCTAAGAGCAGGATCAATCCGCCGATGAGTTCCCCCGTGTTGCTTGCTGAATTCAAGTATCCGGCGTAGTGCGGCGCTTGTACGATGCTCTTGGCGTATTGCGGGATGAACATCCCTTCCATGATCCGGTGCGCCATCGAGGCCACTGTCGCGGCGACCATGGTCCATAGCCAGAAGCGTTCTTGTGACAACAGGCGGATGGCTTCTATGTAGCGGTTGGTCTGGTTTTTGATGCGTTCGGTAAGAGTAACTTTGCTCGCCGGTTTTGCGTCGGGTGGTCCACGTTGCGCCTGCGCTGTCGCAATCTCGTTTTGTGAGATATTGATACGCCAGAATAGGTATGCTGCGATCACATAGACTGGCAGCACGATATAAAGCGGAGTGAAGAATCCCAGTGCGCCCAAGGTTCCCGCGATGATGCCTCCCGGTACGCCGCCGACCTGATAGAAGATGTGCAGTCTTGAGTTGAAGCGCCGCAACATCGTCGGATCGGAACCCAGGATGTTCGGAATGAGGTGGCGCTTGGCGGTTTCCGCCACGCCGCTGATGAGTCCCTCGACGATATAGAGACCTAAGATGATGTAGGGATTGGCCATGCCCAATAAGAATGCCACGAGCATGCCGGTGAGGGCCAGGCCTTGCAGCGCGATGCCGATAGAGAGTATCTTGCGTGCCGGATAGCGGCTGATGATGGATGCCGCCGGTGAACTCGATGCCGCTTGCGCCAGACTGTTGGCCGCGATGAAGATAGCAGCTAAGAATGGGCTGGCGAATGCGTTGAAGGCTATTGCCGGGATGAAGAAACGCACTGCTTCCACGCCGAGCTTTTGGATGCCAGTCCCCCAAAAGAGCTTGAGCGCCGCGCTCTTCTGCGGTCCCTCTTCAAAGTCCTTGAGCCTGAGGTAGTCGTATGTTTTTTTAGCAAGTCCAAGCACGCGTGTAGCAAGGCTTGCTTTAGGGATGTCTTTAAAATTAAAGCCGGCAGGTTGTGCAGAGACCTTGGATTCAAGGTTTAATCCTGCCGGCTTTAGAATCTGCGCTGGGCGCTCTGCGGCGGCACTATCGCCACTAGGAGGCCTTGCCAGTAAGTTTGGTTGGTTTTTTTTTAGGGCTTCGATCCCGTCTTGCGTCTCGATGGCATCGGCTTTCTTCGTCACCGTGACGACCGAGTTGTTCATCACGGAATTCGGGATCTCGTGGAGTTCGTTCTTCTCATCGTTCTTTAAATAGGTGCTTTGCAGGTCGATGGCCACGATACGTCCTTCCCGGTCACCGATCTTGACCGTGTCGAAGAGCTGGTAGCCTTCCTTTTTAAGGATGATGCGTACTCCGGAAAAGACGTTCTCGAGCATGGTCTTAAGTGCGGGTCCGACGATGAGACCCAGACCCAGACCAAGACCCGTGAGTATGCCAGTGATGTTGTAGCCGATGGTCTTAAACCCCGCGAAGAGCGCCGCAGTGGCTACAAAGAACCCGCCGAAGCGGCCGAGGAGCACCTGGAAGCGGCTATGCGCGCTGATCCTGCTAAGCAGTACCCTTTTGATCAACGTTTGCGAGGCCTTGTAGGCTAACCAGCCGCCTGCGATGACAAGAAGTGGCGCTGACCAATGGGTCAAAAATGCCGGTGATCCTTGGCTGGCCAACGCCGCGTCTGTGCCGAAGATGCTCGCTCCCAGGATCAGCGGCAGGCTCATATACCATGGCCTGATCGTGATGAAAGGGGACCTGATCGCGGGTTCGGCCAGCCGCCGACTGCCCTGGCCTTTGCTCTCCACCCGGATATCCACGGTCTCGAGGATCTTTTGCAGGCGCGCTTTCGTTTGACTGTAGTTCTTCCCGGAAACGATGACCCAGGCGACAGTGTCATAGCCGCCACCGATGCCTTCGATGTTGTCGCCGACGGTCTTGAGTTGTTCGACGGTGACATCGTCGAATTCTCTGACTAAGTCGAGACCATTGATGCGCGTGAGCTTCCCCGGCTTGTCCGATAGCCACATATAAGCCATGACGGTACGTTGAACGGCGATATCTTTGTGCTCGGCAATGGGCAAACCTACAGAGATTTTTAGGTTCTCCGCGTTCATATCGACGCCGTAGGCGGCTTTCACCGCGTCGTAAGTGAAGGCTCCTCCCATGCGCGTGTTGATCTCGAATATCTGCGGGCCGTCCTTGGTCATCACCGCGTCGATGTGCACCGCGCCGTCGGTCAAGCCGAACGCCGCGATCGCATCAGCGGCGAGCTTTTTAAGCGCCGCTTGTTTATCTTTCGAGAGTTGTGACGGATGGGTATCCCAGTAATCCCGCGGATCGTCAGCCGAGATGCCGATGATGTCGGAGACGCTCATGAATCTGACCTTCCCGTCTTGCATGAGCGTGTCGATGATGACCTTGCCCCGACCGTTGTTCTTGTCGTCGGGCGAGGGTTCGAGGAATTGTTCGACAATGAGCGGTCCGCCTTGGGCGTCGAAATCGGGATAGTATTTTTTCCGCATCTCTTCCGGGCTTGAGAGGATCTCGCGCATCACCGCGTCGTAGATGGCCGGAGCTTCTTGCAGTGAGGATATCCTTCTCGTGGCTCGCGATCCAGCGCCGCTGACTGGCTTGATGATCACCGCGCTGCCGATATTCTTGATCGCGGTCTCAAGTTCCGCCAACGAGCGCACCACGGCGAATTTCGCCTTTGGTAAGCTGCTGATCTTCATCATAAACTCTCTGGTCGATGATTTATCCTTTGTTGCTTTGACGCCGCTTAAACTGTGCGCCGGGAAATCGAAGTCGAGCGCTAGTTCATGGTGTAATATCGTTTGCGTATCGAGAAAATTAGCGATGCCATCGATCTTGTGGTTTTTGAGATATCCTGCCAGCGCGGCGTGCGCGGCGTGATGGTCATCGAGATTGACCGATAGGTAGGTATCAGCGTAGTCGCGCGCGGCGCTTCCCGGATTATCCAGCAGGATGATGTAGACCCCGAGCTCCTTAGCCCGTTTGAATATCGATTCTTTTCCGGGCATCGACCCGATGAAGACGATCCTCTTGCCTTTGAGGGCCGAATCGGGTGCGGTCTTAGCCGCTGCAGCAAGTATCTGCATGCTGGCGTGATGGCCCATGGTGGGCCATACAAAGGCGTTCTTGAGTCTTGGGTCCGCGCTGCCTCCAACGCTGATACTTAAAGCGCCCGGCACGGTCTTGCTCATACTCGAATCAGTATCGTTGCCATTTAGTGGTAGCCCTAGGCGTTTAGCGATGCGTATGAGCAGGCCGCCTCGCGCCCCCCAGTAGGATGGTTTGTAGAAGCTATCTCCTAAAATCAAAACCTTACTTGGATCGGTGACTTTTACCGCTCGCATGACCAGTTTGGTCATCGTTGTCTTATCGATCTTTGAGAACGCGAGATATGACGGATTGACCGGATCTTTCGCGCGTTTGCCTTCGACGTGTGCGTTGAATCCAAGACGCCTAAGGCTTGCGGACATAAGGTCTGCAGCTTTTTGTAATCCATCATCCGATATCCCGGGTTCTAAGAACAGGCAGTAACTGAAATCTTCGATAGATTCTTTCCCTGTTTTCCATCGTGCCTTGACGCCTTCCGCCGCTTTGGCTATCTTGGCTTTATCCGAGTCGTCCCAAGGCTTTTCCTGCTCAAGTAGTTCCGGTGTGCCGGTATCGTCGAATCTATAGAGCTTCCCTTTCATCGCGACTACGATCCCCGCTCTTTGCGCTGGCGTCAAGGTCGAGAGGGAATCAAGCGCCGTCTTGCCTGGCGGAGAACTCCTGTCGCTGTTGATGACCATCTGCTTACCTGAAGCTTGCACGGCTGCCAGTGCTGCGGCAGTCTCGGCGCTAGCCGGGATTTGCCAGTCCTCAAGCGTGCTGTCATAGTCGGCGATGACGACTTCGTGCGGGTTACGCGCGATTTGTTTAAGGAGTCTAGACGCATGCGCTTCATTGATGCTTGGTAGCGGCAGGACGAACCCTAGCGTTGCCGCTAGCCTTAAAGGCGCCGTTTTGATCGCGTAAGTCGACTGTGTCCACAAACGTCCGAACGCACTGTTGGTGAAGTCGAAGCGCTTGCTGACCTTGGATATCCCATAGCGCGTTAGGTTGATGACGGGCCAGACGGAGGCTACCCAGATTCCCATGCTGACTTGCGGCAACAACGCCGGCAATATGAAGATGAAGACGATCGCTGGAACCGTATAGATAAGGAAGTGCATCCACGCCGGGACTTCCGGGAAGGGGTAGGACAGGCGGATATTGTGGTTGCGGGTGCGGTCGGCGCCGTAGGCGATGAATCCGATCAAGAAGACCTGTACCGCGAAGGCAAAAAAACCGCTGAAGATGCCGAGTATCGACGCCGCGAAGAAGGCCCAGCCGACCGCCAGTGAGACCTCGAAGTTCTTGTTAGCCAGCAGGTAGAAGAAATAATCGATCGGTTTGCCGACAGCGTAGCCGTAGATTTTGGCGTGTCCCTTGAGCGCGGTCATTGCACTGTCGCCGTCTTGCGCCTGTGC
>JBBTGF010000317.1:0-1032 GCA_038041525.1 Elusimicrobiota bacterium
GACCTGATGGGTCTGCTGCTCAAGAACGAAAGCCATTGGCACGCCGACGAGACGCACTGGCGCGTCTTCCTGCATAAGACGCGTGAGGCGGGTTTTCACGCCAGTTGGATGGTCGCATTGATGCTCTTGCCGTTCCTCTCCGCCATGACCCAGATCAAGAAGCTAGATTGGCCGTTCTTGGTGTTGGCATTCGTGGCGTTCGTGCCGTTTGCGTCCACGGCGACGGCGCTCGGCGTGGCCATGTCGGCTGTGTTTGCCGCGGTGTTCCCTAAGCGGCGCATGAAAGAGTTCTTAAGCGTGCTGGGTATCACTATTTTCGTCTTCGTCTATGCCGGCGTGCGTCTGACTTTGCCACGCAAGCTCATGGAGCCTGATAAATTGGAGGCTACGCTCGAATACGTGTTGTACCTACAGAGTCCGGTGGCGTCTTTTTTGCCGTCGCGTTGGTACGTGGGGGTCTTGAACGCCTACATGGCGCATGACTGGCCGCGTTTGGCTTTGAGCGCATCGATCCTGCTCGGGGCGGCCGCTTTGGGTACGCTCTTGCTTTTCCTGATGTCGCGCTTCGTATTGACCCCCCGGCGCTGGTCGCTCGTCATGGAGGGGGGCGGCTCGGATCTACGCGTACGCGCGCCACAGTCCGCGCGTGATGACACGTCGGCAGCGTCGACGTCGTTATGGAAGATGTTGATACAGAAAGAAGTCCGTTTTTTCTTCCGGGATTCGCAGCGCTTCTCTAACGCCTCGTTCATCCTGGCCGTCTGCGCGATCTATCTTGTCTCGATCTTCCGACTACCCATGGATACGCCGCAAATACGCAATTTCCTGTCATTCATCAACCTGGCGATCGGCCTCTTCGTCATCGCGGCGTTGTCCCTGCGGTTCTGTTTCCCGCAGCCGAGCTTGGAGCTGCCATATTCGTGGATCATCAGGGTCAGCCCCATGCGCACGTCGCAGTTCTTAGGGGCCAAGCTCGTGTTCAACCTTGTGTTCCTCAATGTCTTGAGCGCGATCTTGGTCGTCATATCACCG
>JBBTGF010000318.1:0-7489 GCA_038041525.1 Elusimicrobiota bacterium
TTGTAAAGCGGCCCCCGCCGACGAAGGCGGGGGCGAAGCCCGTAAGGGCCGCGCTAGAATGGGCGGATGGCGGAATGGCAGACGCGCTAGCCTTAGGAGCTAGTACCGTAATAGGTGTGGAGGTTCGAGTCCTCTTCCGCCCAATAGAATAAAGCGGACGGAAATTGTCGGGGTAGATAGATCTAACAAAGCTATAATCTATATTTATGGAAGCAATCGTACGCACTTTAGGCGCTGAGATCGTTTTATCCGCAGACGAGGCGACAAGAAAGACATATACCGTGACTTTAGCTGGTGAGCGCCTGCGTTTGGTTGAAGATAAATGGACCAAGGCGGCGCAGGATAATGCCAAGATACCTGGATTCCGTAAAGGGCAAATTCCCAAGGATGTCGTGGTCACGCAGTTGGGGTCATGGATCAAAGAGAAAGTCACACAAGAGATCCTTTCTTCGGTCGTCGGCGATATCGCTAAACATAACAAGCTTAAAGTCGTGACGTCGCCGGTGGTGAGCCGTATGGAGTATGGGTTCTCCGAAAAACTCGGCTTTGACTTGGTTTTCGAGATCGAGCCTACGATCACTTTGGGCGCATATAAGGGATTGGCGCTCAAGCGGCGCTTACGCGACATCAAGCCCGAGGACGTCGACGCTGAATTCAAGCGATTGCTGGCCGAAGGCCATCCTTATTATCTGCTTCCTGCCAAGGGTCCTATTAATGGCCAAGATAAACTCTGGGTCTTGCTCGACCTTAAGGCTTATCCGCAAGGTCAGCCCCAAGACCCCGCGTGGCAGGTTGATAACGAGTATCTCAATCTTGCCGAGGACACGCAACCTTACGGCTTGCGCGACGCTTTGGCGGGCAAGTCGCCCGGTGATACCGTCACTTGGAGCGTGGATTTAGGTGAGGATTGCCCGCAAGAGTCGTGGCGCGGCAAAAAGTTCGTTTTCGAGGCTAAGGTCAATGGTTTGAAGACTTTAAAGGAGCCGGATGCCGGTGACCCGTCGGCGTTCGGGCTCGATGAGGGTAAGACCACGGAGCTCAAGGACGCGGTGCGCAATGCTTTAGCCCAGCGGCGTGAATACCGGGAACGCCAACTCATGAAAGACCAACTCATTGGTGAGCTGTTGAACGAGAACCGTTTTGATGTTCCTGTTGGTGAAGTCGACGCGCGCGTGCAAGACCTTTTGAAGCGCGCGGAGCATCTTTTCAGCGTGCAAGGGACTGCGTTCACGCCGCAACACCAGGAAGAACTCAAGATCAAATACAAGATCGAAGCGGCTAACGACGTGCGCTTGGCTTATTTGACCCGCGAGATCGCCAAGCGTGAGAACGTCAAGGTATCCCAGGAAGACCTTGATAAGCGCATCGAAGCCGCGCAAGATGAGCAAGAAAAGCAGTATCTTAAAGACCACAAAGAGGACGCTCTCTTTGACATACTCACCGAAAAGGTGTTTGATTTTCTGATCGCTAATGCCAAGGTCGAGACCGAGAGTCCGGCCGAAGCTTAAAACCGGGGAGAAATAGGGGGGAACGTTTATGCCAGGGATCATTCCGACAGTACTTGAACGCTGGAACCAAGGCGCGGCTGCGGGTTACGACATCTATTCGCGTCTGCTTAAAGACAGGATCATCTTCGTCGGCGGCCATGAAGGCGTCATGACCACGGATTCCGCCAATGTCATCATCGCGCAGTTGCTTTATCTGCAGGCTGAAGATCCGGACAAAGAGATCAATCTTTACATCAATTCACCCGGAGGCATGGTCACCGCCGGTCTTGCGGTTTACGATACGATGCAGTATTTGAAACCGCCCATCACCACCATTTGCATGGGTATGGCGATGTCTTTCGGCGCCTTGCTCTTGGCCGCCGGGACCCACGGCAAGCGTTATGCGTTGCCGCATGCGCGTATCATGATCCATCAGCCGCTTATCCATGGCGGCGGCTTGGACGGCCAGGTCACGGATATCGAGATCGAGACTAAAGAGCTTACTATCACTAAACAGAAATTGACCGACATCTTGGCGATCCATACGGGCCAGCCTAAAGAAAAGATATTCCGTGACATGGAGCGCAATTATTATTTGAGCGCCGAGGAAGCCAAGACTTATGGCATCGTCGACGAGATCATCGCTATCACACCGAAGATACTTAATGGGAAGCGCTGAGACACAAGTAGACATCACTGCAGAACAGGAAAAGACGGCTGATTGCAGACTGCCGCTTTTGCCTTTGCGCGATGTCGTACTTTTTCCTTACATGGTCTTGCCGGTCGCGGTGGGCCGCGAGAGATCGATCAAGGCTTTGGAGACCGCGGCGGCGGGTGATCGGCGGATATTCCTGGCCACGCAAAAGAATCCGCAAGTCGAAGACCCCGACACAGACGACGTCTTCGCGGCAGGCACGGTCGGTGAGATCGTGCAGGTTTTCAAACTTCCAGACGGCAGCGTCAAAACTTTTGTGCAGGGGCTCTGGCGCGCGCGCGTCATCAATGTCAACACCGAGGCTAAGGATTTTATCACGGTCGATGTCGAACCTATCAAGAAGGACCCTGATATCATCACCCCCGAGACTGAAGCGCTGATGCGCCAGGCTAGGCAAGCCTTCAGCCAATATGTGCAGTTGAACGGACGCTTGCCCAGCGAAACCGCGAATCTAGCTTTAGGTATCGAAGAGCCGGATAAATTGGCTGACGTCATCTGTGCCAACTTGCCCTTGAAAGTCAAGGAAAAGCAGCAACTCTTGGAGATGCCGGTGAGCGCCGAGCGTCTGGAGAACCTGCTAGCCGTATTGTTGCGCGAGATCGAGCTCTTGAATCTAGAAAAGAAGATCCAGGCCCGCGTCAGAGGCCAGATCGAGAAGTCGCAGAAGGAATACGTTTTAAACGAGCAGATGAAAGCCATCCAGAAGGAATTACGTACCCGCGACGACCACGCCAAAGAGATGGAAGAACTCAAGGCTAAGATCAAGAAAGCGGCGATGAGCGAGGAGGCCGATCAGGCGGCGATGAAAGAGCTGGGGCGTTTGGAGAAGATGGCGCCTTACTCCCCGGAAGCGACCGTGGCGCGCAGCTATCTTGATTGGATGCTGTCTTTGCCGTGGAGCGTGGCATCGGAAGACCAACTCGACCTCGACAAGGCAGAAGAGACTTTGGACGCCGACCATCACAGCATGAAGAAGCCCAAAGAGCGCATCTTGGAGTATCTGGCCGTCTGCGCGCTCAAGAAGGATATGCGCGGGCCGATCCTTTGTCTCGTCGGACCGCCGGGCGTGGGCAAGACCTCTTTGGCGCGTTCCATCGCGAAAGCGTTGAACCGGAATTTTGCTCGCATCACTTTAGGCGGCGTGCGTGATGAATCCGAGATCCGCGGACATCGCCGCACGTATATCGGAGCCTTGCCCGGACGTATCATCCAACAGATGCGCCGCGCCAAGACCAAGAATCCCGTCATCCTTTTAGATGAGATCGACAAGATGGGTTCCGATTGGCGCGGCGATCCGGCCGCGGCCTTGCTCGAAGTCCTAGACCCCGAGCAGAATAAGAATTTCGTCGACCATTATCTTGACGTGGGTTTCGACCTTTCGAGCGTATTCTTTATCGCGACGGCCAACACCACGCATACCATCCCGGTGACTTTGCTCGACCGTTTGGAGATGATCGATATCTCCGGTTACACGTTGATGGAGAAGACCGAGATCGCCAAGAAATATCTTGTGCCTAAGCAAGTCAAGGAACATGGGGTCGAGGACAGGGCAGAGGTCAAGTTCTCTGACAAGGCGTTGGCGTCTTTGATCGAGAGTTTTACCCGGGAATCCGGGGTACGTCAACTCGACCGCGAGATCGCTTCCGTGGTGCGTAAGATCGCCAAAGAGATCGCGCATGGCGGCGTCAAGGGTCCGGCGAAAGCCGATAAAGGCGTCTACGACGTTGCCACTGCCAAGGACGTCGAGGGGTATTTGGGAGTCCCTAAATTCAAGAAAGAGGCGACGGCGCCTAACGATGTGGGCGTGGCGACCGGCTTGGCGTGGACGCAGCATGGCGGCGAGATGCTTTCTATCGAAGTGGCTAAAGTGCCCGGCAAGGGCGAGCTTAAGCTCACCGGCCAGCTCGGTTCTACCATGCAGGAATCCGCTCATGCGGCTTTCACCTACGTCAAATCAGCTTCTAAGAAATTCAAGCTCGATCTCGAGGACTTGAAGAAATACGATTTGCACTTGCACGTCCCGGAGGGCGCCATCCCCAAAGACGGTCCTTCAGCCGGCGTGGCTATGGCCGTGGCGCTGGCGAGCCTTTTGATGGATAAAGCGCCGAAAGCCAAGCTCGCCATGACCGGTGAGATCACGCTTAAAGGCAGAGTCTTGCCCGTCGGCGGCATCAGGGAAAAACTGATCGCCGCTCATCGTGAGGGCATGGATCTCGTGCTGGTGCCCGCGGCCAATAAAAGAGATTTGGATGAACTTCCCGATGAAGTCAAGAAGACCTTGAAAGTCGCCACGGTCGCCCAGATGGACGACGTGCTCAAGGCAGCCTTCCGCTAAGCACATACGTCATTCCGGAACCTGCGTAGTCTGCGAAGCAGGTATCCGGAATCCAGTTCCATGTTCACCTGATCCATGCAGGGTCTGGATTCCCGCTTTCGCGGGAATGACTGGGTATTAATTTTTGTAATCTATATGCATGCAGCGCTATACCTTATTGACTCCAGGTCCTACCCCGGTACCTGATTCCATTAGGCCTATCCTTTCCGAGCCGTTATTGCATCATCGTACTCCGGAATTCGCCGCCATCTTGCGTTCGGTATTCGCGCGTTTGGGTTACGTCTTTCAGACGAAGAGCGCCGAGACGATCATCTTGTCATCGTCAGGGACAGGGGCGCTGGAAGCCGCCGTTGTCAATTTTTTCAGTCCAGGGGATAAGGTCATCGTCTGTGATACGGGGAGTTTTGGGGCTCGTTGGGCGGCTATTGCGCGCGTTTACGGCCTTGACGTCAGCGTGCATAAGCAGCCCTGGGGGCATTGCGTCGACGTCGACGCCTTGCGCCGAGAAGCGACGGCTATTAAAGGGCTCAAAGGGGTGTTCGTCACGCATGCTGAGACGTCCGCGGCTACGGTCAATCCGGTCAAAGAGGCGGGGGTAGTGGCCAAAGCCAACGGCGCCCTTTATCTTGTCGACGCGGTCAGTTCGCTGGCAGGAGAAGAGTTGCGCCAGGATGATTGGGGTGTCGATGTCTGTGTGTCCGCGAGCCAAAAGGGACTTATGTGCCCTCCGGGTCTGGCATTGTTGTCGATATCAGAGGCCGCATGGATGCGGACTAAGAGCGCGACATGCCCTCGGTATTACTGGAACCTGCAAGCTTACAGGAAAGCCAAAGCTGTCCCCGAATTGCCGTTCACGCCCCCGATATCACTACTGGGAGCCCTAGATTTGGCTCTAGGGATGATCGAGAAAGAGACGATGGAGGTTTGTTGGAAGCGCTTCGCGGAAATGGCGGTCTATGTCAGAGGCAGGCTTACGGAAGAGTTCGGTTGCAAGCTCTTGTCGTTGGCGCCTTCCAACGTGGTCACCGGGGTCTATCTACCGGAGGCTATCAAAGCGGCAGGTGTGGATTCCAGCGCCATCTTGAAATATCTGCGCGATGAGCATAAAGTCACGATCGCTGACGGACAGGAAGACATGAAAGGCAAGATCTTCCGTTTTGCCCATATGGGAGCGATCGGCCGCGTTGAATTAGACATCGGTTTTTCAGCGCTCAAACAAGCGTTCGTGCGATTCAGCGCCCATGCCAGTCGTTGAGTTCAAGAATCTTACCAAGGCCTACGCGGCTCCCGGTTTTTTTAGTAGTAAGAAGTCTATCGGCATCGAAGACTTGTGCCTGCAAGTCGAGCAGGGAGAGGTTTTCGGACTCCTCGGTTTAAACGGCGCCGGCAAGACCACCAGCATCCGGACGCTTTTAGGCTTGATCAAGCCGACCAAAGGTTCGGTCACGGTTTTTGGCCGGGAAGCGGCGTATGACCAGCACGTGCGTTCGGAATTAGGGTATCTGCCCGAGAGTGTGGCATTCCCCGAGGTTTTGACAGCGGCCGAGATCCTGATCTTCTTCGCGCGTCTCGACCGAGAGAAATTCCCGGATTTGGCGCGCGCTAAGAAGCGTATCAACGAGGTCCTGGAGATCACGGGTCTTGGTCCGTATAAAAGTAAGAGGATCGCGGCATTTTCTAAAGGCATGCGCCAGCGTTTGGGCATCGCGCAAGCGATCTTGCATAAACCTAAAGTCTTGGTCTTAGATGAGCCCGCCAGCGGTCTTGACCCTTTGGGTATCATCGAGATGCGAGAACTCTTCGTCACTTTGAACCGCGAGTTGGCGATGACCGTGTTGTTTTCTTCGCACTCCATCGGCGAAGTCGAGAAGATCTCTGACCGGGTCGCTATCATCGCTAAGAACCGGCTGGTAAAGTTGCTCAAGCGCCAGGATTGGCAGGGCAAAAAGTCGCTCGAAGAGTGGTTCTTGGAAAGTATAAGGTTGTGAGGAGATGTTGGGAAGGATAAAAGCAGTCATCGATTACACCATGGTCGATGAGATACGTAACAAGGTCTTCAACGCCACGGTGCTTTTTGCCGCGCTGTGCGCTTATCTGTCCTTGGTTTTGACGCGCTTGGCTCAAGGATACGAAGAACGATTCATGCGTGATCTTTGTTTCGCCATGCTCGAGCTCTTCGGGCTTGTGATAGTACTGCAGAGCGCGTACCGCGTGGTCAATGCTGACGTGCAGCGCGGTTCGGGCATGGACATCTTTTTTGTGCGCCCGATCCGTAGATGGGAATTCCTGGTGGGCCGATTCCTGGGACTCGCATGTCTGTTGTTCGTGGCATTGGCTGTGATGATGGGTGTGTTGATGGGTTTCATGGCTGTGGGTGGATTCAGTCTCAAAGCGGTCTACGCGGTCGTCTTCGCGCAGTTGTTCTTTAAGCTCTGGATCGTGCTAGGTATCGCCTCGTTCATCGCTTGCGTGACGACGTCGCAGGCGAGTTATCTGGTGGCGGTCTTGTTGTTGTTCTCTAGCGGTCATGTCAACCATCTTTTGCGCAAGCTCACCGAGGAGGAGGGCGGCAGCGGCCTCGTGGGTGCGTTGTTGGTGCGGCCATTGACCTATCTTTTGCCTAATTTTTCTCTATTCGCGTTGATCAATAATATCGACGCACCTTTGGGAACGAGCGAGGTGTTCGCACAGGAAACGGCCGATCTGGTCGAACAGCTCTACCGGGCGTTCACGGGTTTTTGGGGCGCCCGCGGCATGAAGCTCGACAGGCCGCAGTTTACCATGGTCGTGCTGATCTTCGACACCGAGGCCGAGTTTCGCAGCTACGCGACCAGCACACCAGGTGCATCGACTCTGTCACAAGTGGCTGGGATTTACTCCGTCGAAACCAACCGGATCGCGATGTTCAACGCCGCGGGAAAAGAGGCGAAAAAATTCGGCGACACGCGCTGG
>JBBTGF010000319.1:0-1511 GCA_038041525.1 Elusimicrobiota bacterium
TTGGTTAGGAACACACCATGGCCGATACGGTCGATGCCAAGGTCCAGGGCCGACTCAAAATCCCGGCACGGATAGACTTCCCCGGCATGCACCGTGGTCGACAGGCCAGCGCTCTTGGCGTCCTGATACAGATGGGCAAACTGGCTCAATGGACGGCGCGCCTCGTCGTTTGCCAAGTCAAGGGCCACGACGCCGCGACCGAAGAATCTCTTGGCGACCTCATAGATCGATTCATTGTCCTCGACGCTTAGATTACGCAGCATGGTGACGATGACGCCGGAACCGACGCCAAAATCACGTTTACCCTTAGCCAGACCACCTAAGACTGCGGTCATCACCGCGTCCTGGTTGAACCCAGGAGCAAAATGCAGGATGGGCGCGAAGCGGACCTCCATATACCGGATGTTCTGCGCGGCCGCTTTACGGCAAAGCTCATAAGCCACGGCATCGAGCGCGTCGGCTCTATGCAACAAGGGATTGATACGTACAAAGGCCTCAAGCACCGCGGCTAAAGACGGCCATGGGGTCGAGACCACAGCCAAGGCCGCGATCTCCTCGACAGTCTTATTTCCAAGCTCATGGCCTTGTGACCTGGCCAAGCTTTGGATGAGATCGGGGGTGAGCGTGCCGTCGAGATGCAGATGGGTCTCGACTTTGGGCAAGGCACGAACGAAGGCTTTCATCTTACCGGACCTGTCCACCTGTTGCGATCCTAGGCCCATCGTCATGGCAATACCCATTAATATGGGTAAATTATCACAGATTTAAAGGGATTTTGGCAGGTCTGTTGCTATGGACTCGGTCAGCCCTTGTAAGGGCAACCGCCGCATTTACTGCCGCCACGGTCGCCGCACGGATCCTGGGTGCCGCTACGCTTCTTGGTTGGCCTATCAGAAACCTTGACCAAACGGCCAAGGTTCTTAGCGTGGACATAAGAACCGGTCAGAACGCTCGCCTTGGCAGGCTTGAGACGGTTCAAGCGGCCGCTCTGACAGCGCGGACAGGCGATCTTGCCGATCTTGCTTAAGTCTTTAGCTGTGGCTTCGAACTCAAAGACGCTCTTGCAAGCCTTGCAGGAATAACGATGTCGCATGAATGGACCTACCTTGATATTTTATCAAGAAAGGCCAACAGGAAAAGCAGCAAATAATCGGAGAGAGAGGGATTTGAACCCTCGAGGGCTTTAACACCCTACACGCTTTCCAGGCGTGCCGTTTAAACCGCTCACGCATCTCTCCCCTAGTCGGAACCCGCAAAGAATCTGTAGCTTTTAACAATCAATTTTATGAAACTTTGCGTGAGCTGGATTGCTTAGGCTTAAATTCTGTACCATTCCCCATGGCTAAGCGGCGTAGGAAACTCAAAAAACAACTCCTTGTCGCGCTCCCTCTACTGACTTTGGCGTCACTGCTGGCCTGCGCTCTTTACATGCGCTCCTTAGTCACCACTGCCGCCGTCAAGCTCGATGACTTGGCCATGCTGGGTCTTGGCGACCGCTTCTCGACAAAGAT
>JBBTGF010000320.1:0-1135 GCA_038041525.1 Elusimicrobiota bacterium
TGGTAAGTCCATGGAATCCCGCCATCGACAGCAACGCCAAAGCAAGTATCGCCTCATCAGTCCTCGGTCTTTCATGACTCACCAGGTCCGCCCCCCAGGGACGCAAGCGCAACGCGATATTACCCTGCTGGCAAGTCTTGACACATTCCATGCAAGCGATGCAGTAGGTGTTATGTTCCATGGTCTTTGGGAATTCAAAAGTGGGACAACCCTCACCCTTATCATTGCCTTTATAGCAATCGATGCTCTTGCATGAAGCGCAAACCTGTTTATCCCTGGCCCTGACCTCGAAACTCGAGAAAAGCGCATAGAGTCCCGAAACCCGGCCCACCAAACATGCGTAACGGCAAAACGACCTGCGCTCGAAGATGAGCGCGCTGGCGATAGCCATCGCCAGCATCAGCAACGCCACCCATGCGGTCGCACGAGGTATCAAGGTGATGCCCATCCCAAGTTCGACCCAGGTCAACAGCAGGAAGAACACGATAGCGGGCCAGATGTTCCTAAGCGATTTCGGCCACGCCAAACCCAGACCCATGCCGCCGCCGCGCGCAGAGCGCAGGCTTAAGCGCTCGAACCATCCCGCGATGGCATCCCAAGGACAGACATAACACCAAAGTTTCCCAAAGTAGAGGATAAGGAACACCAATCCCGTCCACCAGATCGTCCAGGTCAATAGCGGCGCCAGGTTAGTGGCCGGATTCTGGTCTCCGAACAAACCGGCGGCGATGATCAGGACGAAGATGGCGACCGTCGATGATTGCGCCAGCGGCCGGGTCCACTGCCAGCGCAGTAAACGCATAAGCAGGCCGGTGTCGGCGGTTTGCGCGCGATCCGCACCCGCGACGCGTTCACCTCTGCGCAAACATTCGAAGAGTCCGAACGAAACGATCAGGATGATCGCTATGGCCCATTGGAACATACGTGTCGGGATACCGCGCATCGTGTGTCCCTGTGGAGCCTCGGTAAGCAAAGCAAACTTGACCGGATCGGCGAGGAAAGCATCCCTGCAGTAGGTGCTACAGAACAGATACTCTTTTCCGGCATAAACGGCCTCATGGGAAAGCCCGTCAGCGACCGTCATGGCGCAGACCGGGTCCTTGCCATCACTGGGCTCGATTTCTTGCACCGAGGG
>JBBTGF010000321.1:0-454 GCA_038041525.1 Elusimicrobiota bacterium
CCGATGGCGTGGCTGACCACGACGTTGCCGCCGCTTATCCGGGCGCTACCGCCGCTTGAAGCGACCAGGGTCTTGACGAATTGCCACAAGCCGCCGTTTATGGTGACGGCGAAGATTGCTGATGATGTCAGGAGGATGATTAAACTTAGACTTAATGATCTCTTCTTGTTGCGGTTCATTTTCTTCCTATTTGTTTAGGACGTTCTAAGGGTAGTCAGCAAATGCGAAGGAAAATGTAACGGTTTTGGGGGGTGTTGGGAGGCCTATTTTAGACTTGTTTTGGCGGCAGATTGTCGGTGAAACTGTAGCCTAATCCGTAGTGGGTTTCGATGCGGTATTGCTGGGGCCTTAGCTTGATGCGTAGATTCTCTATGTGGCGGTCCACGGTCCGGCTCTTGATGCCGGCCGCGTAGCCCCAGACCCTCACCTGCCTCAGCGCAAACACGTGGGCCAG
>JBBTGF010000321.1:464-9023 GCA_038041525.1 Elusimicrobiota bacterium
GCCGCGTAGCCCCAGACGATCTCAAGCAGTAGTTGCTTGCTAAAGATCCTTCCTGGCCGTTGTAGAAACAGGCTCAAGAGTCCGAGCTCTTTGGGCGTCAGATGCGCGACAATGGATTGCTTGTCGTTGGGACCGCTTCTTATCTCGAGCAAACGCCGCTCGGGGTCAAGGGTGAGGCAATTGTCATGGCTTTCGATCGTCGTTTCGCCTTGGCTCGGTTTCATCTCTGTCCACAATCTGCGCTTGAGCGTCCACTTGAAGCGCGCCAGAAACACGGTGTCGACGATAGGTTTACGGATGAAATCCCAAGCGCCTTGTTTGAGCGCGCGCGCCGCGTCATCCGGGGTCGATTCAGACGAGGAGAGGATAAGGATGGCGGGAGCCAGGGCGCCGGGATCGGCTGCCGCTTCTTTGACGCCGGCAAGGATCTCCCAGGAGGCGTCCTGGGTCAAATCGAGGTCCAAGACCATGATCTCCGGGGAAGATCTGTGTATCGCATGGGCTAGTTGCAGCGGGGTTTTAACGCTGACGACGTGACAGCCTTGGGCTTTAAGCAGGGGCATGATGCGATCGTTGACGGTTCTGTCATGTGTGTAGATGAGGATATTGGCGATGGCGCGTTCCGCCAAACCTATTGCGCTGGCCGTTGGGGAGGCTTTTTCACCCGAATATTTCTTTAAACGCTTGAGCTCAAGGCCGGTACGTAGGAAAAGATGCGTGGAGCCCTCGCCGATGACCTTCCAAGGCCGCAGACGCCGCTCTTTGATCCAGTGATAAAGCGTTGGTCGTGTGATGGAGAGGATTTGGCATACTTGCGAGCTCGTCAATAGTTCATCAGGCTGCATAAAAACCTCGAATCATGGTTTTCGCAATCTTTATTGCCCTATTAAATTCATAGCAGGGATAGGGGTTTTGGGCAATGGCCGGTTTTTTGCTTAAGGGTGTGATAGATATTCGGCGTGGATGCTAACGCGCGCCGTTTGCGGTAGCGGCTGGGGCAGTCCGTGCCTGTAACGACATGACTTGAGCTTGCAAAACTTTGATTTGCTCGGCTAAACCGGTCTTCAAATCCTCGATCTGACGTTGTTGCTCTTTCATGGCCGCGATGATATAGAAGGGCAGCTCTTGGACCTTTATCCTCTTGAAGCCGTCCGGGCCGGTGATGACGAGTCCAGGGAATACCTTTTCGACTTCTTGGGCGATGAGGCCGAATTGTTCTTCGTTGGCAGGTAGTCCCATTTTCGGGAATTCATCAGCGCGCCAGCGCCAGTTGACTGGGGTTAAGCTCAATAGATTATTGAGTACATTTTTATCAGCAAGATGGATATCTTTTTTTAAGCGGATATCAGAGAGGGCTGCAATTAGGGCATTGGTATGTATTGCTTACACAGTTTCCGTAGCAGTCGCATTTATTGAGAAAATTACAACCTGCAGGTTGCGAACCGCAAGCGAGGACCGTACATCCTGCTACTGCGTTGCAGCCTGTCTTGCAAACGGTGACGGGACAACAGCTAGCGCATGTACCAATGCCATCTGCCTGGGCTCTAAGTTCTAAGACGTGATTGGTTTTGATTCGGGTGGTGCCTGCAGTAAGCGTGGAGTCTGTGTAGGTCGGAGTGGAGGGTACAACGCTAGCACACCAGGTACTGAAAGCGATGTTGATGTCGCTTAACGCGGTGCGGATCTCATCGAAATGGGTCTTGCGGATCACGGTGGTTCCTGTCGAGATGGTAGGGTCGGTCCAGGAATAAACCGAAAAGCCGAAGTCCTTGCGCTTGTCATCCGCCGTCCAACGCAGCTCATTTATATGGATGGCGCGGATCATGGTGGTGCCGGTGGAGACGGTGGCATCGGTCCAGGCGTACAGGGGAAGAGTGAAAGACCTCGATATTGCGGACAGGATCAGGATAAAAACTGACAATTTTCTCATGAGATACTAAATAATATCAAAAGAGAAAGAATAAGCTTAGAGATCTTTAATTATATGGATGCCATGGTCTTCGGCAAGGCGTTCAAGGCATGACCAGACCACTTTGTTGGCGTTCCTTACCGATATTGTTCCGGATTGCTTCTTTGCGATCTTTGGAACCACCTCATCGCCGAACGAGGAACCCATAGAGAGCGTTCCTGTGAAGTCAAGTACGACCGGATATTCTAATAGGGGTTCGAGTTCTTGCATGACCTTCTGTCCAAAGGGCCGACCGGTCAGGATCAAGCCATATTTTTTTAATTCAATGATCATATCTTTGAGAGTAGGTCGGCGACATATCGTTTGACTTCCGCTCTGGATCGCATCTCGAAGTCATGATCGATGATGATCAGCGAAAAGCGCGTTCCCTGCGGCATTCTCTCGTCGAATCTTAAGCTCCATGTGTTATTTTTAAAATCCGCCATAAAAACGTGTCCGCCGCTTTCAGCGCGGAAAATAGATCTATTGCCTAACGCGATCGCGAAGATATCTGTCAGGCCGCGGCCTCGGTCATATTCATCAGCCCAACTGCTGACGCCAGGATTGAAAGCAGAAAGAAACGCTTGTTTGTCGGATAAATCCTGGTATTTTGGATTGCGTTTTATCGTGGTATGGATGCCGGGGCCGATATCAGCCACTGCGATGATGAGGCATTCATTGTCGCTTTTTCCGGAGAATCTGTATCTTTGCGCGAGCAGATAACATCCGGCGCCTACGTCATTCTGTCCTCCGAAACGCAGATGAGTATTAGCGTTATCCGTCAATTCACCGAATATCCATGCGATATAACCGCCGATGGTATCGGAAAAACCCTGTTTGCGCAGCAATTCGAGGAGTTTTTCAACAACCGGTACTTCCTGCTTGGACATGGATATTTTTGCCAGGCTGATGGGGTATTTGAAATCCGTATGCTCGGTGCGCAGTTGTTCGCGCGGCCAGGAGAGCATGCCGGGAACGGCTATTTCAAGCTGGTTGAAAAAACCAAGATTCCGCAGATGATTGCAAATAAAGTTATCTTCGACGATAAGTTTGATTTTATTCCCCTGACGGCCACGGTCGACGAGGGCGCAGAATAAATTCAAGACTCCATGCGGATCAAAGCTTCGCAGCCGGGTCAGATCGAATACGTTCGGTTCACTTTCGAGATCGATGGCGGCAGCCATGCTAAAAATGTCTAGGTCTATACGCGCATCCGGATGTATTTTGGAGATAGGCTTCGGGTCGGCTATTTTTTCGATTTCTTCCCGTAGAAATCTCGGACGCTTTCCAAAGACGAATTCCTTGAGCTTGGCTTTCTTACGGATTTTATCGAATGTCGGACGACTAACGGATAGCAATTCGCAAGCTTGTTTAATGTCCAGATATTTCGATTTTTCCATGTATGTTTCTATCTAAGATTACAATAATTTACAATATTTATTAATATTTTACAAAAATATCCTGATTACTTTTACGGCGCATAGACTGCGTAGTAGCCGACGGGATCGGACGTCGTAGTGTTTATGGTGACATTACTGTTGTTGCTAATATTCTCCCTGTTGGTTTTAAGCTAGTTCCAACATTTTCAGGGCGTCCTGCCAGGGACAGACCAAGACCGGACCTACTTTTCTTTTTCTCGGTTCGCGGCAAAGGCAGAGCGCCTCGCTTGACCCGATATCGTTAGCCAGGGCTGCCAGAGGCCGCAAGTCCGCATCGCGTACGCGTTCTGAAGATTTGATCTCAATCAACGCCGGGCCGCGCCCCGGCCTTTCGATCACGAGATCGATCTCTATGTCATGGGTAGCGAAATAAGAAAAAACAAAATCAGTTTCCCGGTATGCCGCTAGTCGCATGATCTGCGTGATCCAGAATTGTTCGAAAGCGCGTCCATATTCATAAGTTCCGGGAGCTAGGTCGATATTGAGTTGATTGGCGAGCGCTCTCTTGACGCCGGTGTCAAAAAAGTAAAATTTAGGATGCGTTTTTTGGCGTTGGCGCAAAGATTTACGGTAGGCGGGAAGCCAATAACCCAAGAGAGTGTCTTCTAATATCTCAAAATAGGACCGTACTGTCTTGGCATCGATAGCCACGTCTTGGGCGAAATTCGACCAAGAAAGCACGTTCCCACTCTCTGCAGCGGCTAAGGGCAGGAAACGGCGGAACGAAGGAAGCTGGCGGACCAATCCTTCCATTTGGATTTCTTCTTTAAGATAGGTTTCAGCATAGGATTTTAGATATCGTTTTTTGTCCATGATATCTTCAGTGACGACGGCTTTAGGAAGAGTGCCGAAAGCAAGCGCTTGCATAAGATCGAAAGAGTCATCGAGTTCGGGCAGTGTTAATGGGCCGAGCGATAAGGTGAAGGCGCGGCCCGCCAGCAAATTGGCTTTTCCAAGTTTTAATTTGCGCGCGCTCGATCCCGTTAGGGCGAAGTAGCGTTTTTTGTTATTTTCGATATGGCGGTGGACTTCATCGAGAAGCCAGGGAAGTTTTTGTACCTCATCGATGATGACCCAGCGGATGGAATCCGTAAGAGCAGCCAAGATTTCAGAAAATTCGCCCGGGCGTGCCAATAGCCGCTGTTCCAAATCGTAATCTAAAAGATCGAATATTTTGACGCTTTCGGACGAGAGGCGTTCTTTAAGCAACGTGGTTTTGCCTGCACCCCTGGGTCCAAAAAGAAAAAAGGACTGTGCTTTAGGCAGCTTTATTAATCTCTGGAACATATTCCCGAATTATCCGATATTTTAGGAGTATGGTCAACTAAGCGTGTTAATTGGTAAAGACGTGATCCTATTCTCCATTTTGTGGTTTTGTCGATTTCCGGTTACCGTTCTCTTGCGATTCGATTTTTTAATAGTTCGATCTCTTTTTTAGTTTGCGCGATATCTTGCTTAAGCGCTATGAGTTCTTCTGTTTGCTTTCGCGCGTCATGCGCATTCACCCAATAATGCGGGTTGACGAATACTAGGACTTTGCCTTCTTTGGTTTTTTGCCCATCAAAAGTTTCCATGGCCATGCCGATGACCCGGCCAGAGCGGGTAGCTTTCATGGCGTAACCGGGTTTGGAGGATGAAGTCAGCATGTCGCCTGGTTTTATGGGACCGCCTTCTAGAGTCACTTTGACTGGAACCCTGCCCGCAAGGGCGAGGGGTATTTCATTTGACTTTAATTCATGGTTCTGCCCCGGGCCCAGGATAACGCCATTTTTATTACTATCTCCGACGAGAAGCCCCGGGGAGGTCGAATAAACACCGACAACCTTGTTGTCGTAAGATGCGCTGCTTTTAAACAGACGGATACCGCCTTGTTCGTCAAGTGAAACTACATCACCGGGTTCGAGCGCTTCACCGCTTTCGAAGACTTCGGCGATATCGACGCATTCGATGTAAGTAGTACGGTCGGTCCAAAGGACGCCTCCGCCACAATCAAAACGCCCTGTACCCGCGACATAAAGTTTGTACCCTCCTGGGTCATTGGTGCCGATACCGACATTCCCGCTTTTCAAGCGCAGGGTTTCCACAGAGGAGCCTGCGCTGAAGACTTTAAATATCATTGAAGCATCCTCGCTGCCGTTAGCGACGTCGTCTTCGTCGACTGTGATCTGCCCATAGGTCGTATTGTTACTGCCATCATCATAGCCTATGAAAGCAAGCCTTCCCGCTTCGTCACCGTTGGCCGGGGAGGCGCTGGTGTGTGTTATGGCTATGCCCGAGGCTCCTGTGCCGGCGTTGGAGCCTTCCACGAGTAGACTAGTGTTTGATGTCGGCGTATAAACATGTAAAGGTAAGAGGGGGACTGGGGTACCCACGCCCACATAGCCGCCGCCGGTCACGGTCAGGGTGTCTCCCGCGACTTTGAATATGGGGGAACTGCCGGTCAGAGACCCTCCGGTCACGGTCAAGGACGAGCGCACCACCGCGTCGCCGTTAACATCGAGTTTATAGACAGGGTTGACGGTGTTGACGCCCATTAGACCGCTTGAGGTGAAGCGCATGCGCTCGGTTTGGTTCGTGCCGAACAATAGACCGTGATTGGATCGGGAAAACAGCGAGACGACGTTGGTAGCTATCACGTCAGTCACGCCAAGTTGCCAACTGATCAGATTTGTTGCGTTTTCCGCCAGGATGCTCGGCCAACCGTCGCCATTGACGCCGTCGATGGTGATCCGTTGTTGCCCTGAGGAACTAATGATCACTCCATGGGCGGTAATGGATGATCGCACAATTGCCCCGCCATTGACGTCGAATTTATAGGCGGGCACGGTGGTGCCGATGCCGACCTTTCCCGATGTGGCGCGCATGACTTCGCTAGAGCTGGCGTAAACCACGAAGTTGGTTGCCGAGGAAGCTACCTCTGTCGAGTAGGAATGGAACGCATAGGGAGCAGAGAGCAATCGTTCCCGGGGGGTAAGTGGCGTAGCGTTGACGGTGATGGAGAGATAGCGTGGATTACCATTGAATACGCTCATGGGTATGGCGGTGACGGTACCGAGCTCAACGGAGAAGACGCCGTTACTGACCATGGTGTTGTTGCGCGTTTCGGTCCATAAGGCGCTACCATCGCTCGCAACGTCGAAGATCTCGAAGATGAAGTTGTAGCCGCCCGTCACAGGGTCGCCATCAGCGTCAGCCAAACGTCCTTGGTAATGGAAGGCCGAAGGCGTGGTGGTTTCGGCATGGACAGGAGGCGGCGCGGAACCGTGCAGTGATATGACGATGATAGCCATGATGAGAGTGACTGTGCGGTTCCCGAGTTTGAGGATGGTGGAAGCCATCCTAGTCATTACTTGGCGTCTCATAGCGACGTCCTCCTTGTCTTGAGCAGCTGCTTTATAGGAATATAAAGTCCTGGATTCCGGATACCTGCTTCGCAGGTTCCGGAATGACAGAAAGCATGGAGAGGCCAAAGATGATCTCTTCATGGGCTCTCCTGTGCGGTGATGCTGATGTCGATCTTCTGCTGGAAGGTCGTGGAAGTCAGTAGCGGCGAGAGGATGTTGAGCCACAGGTCGCGGATCTGTTGGATACCGACATGGGTTCCGGTCGAACTGCTGTCGATGGAGAATTGTCCTGCACCGGAGAGTTTGTCGAAGTAAGTCACAATGTCGGTGGCGTCATAGCTTGTCGAAGAGGGTTTGGTCGCATGAAAGCCGGCCTTGAGCGTGAATAGGTCGGTCCCGGGGGCGCCTGCCAGCGCCCAAGGTGTGTTTGCGGTCGAGGTCGTAGCGCGGATAGCGTAGTCTTCGAAGACATTCCCATCGTGGGTGACGCGCAAGGGTGTTCCATGTACGATAGAACTCGCTATATCGATAGCCATGATGCCCAGATCGGAGGGGGAGATGGCGATCGACAATGCTGACGCGGCGGTCACCGAGCTTGCGGCATTGGAGAGGAACGACTGGTTCTTATCGGCGTCTCTGGCCGCGATATTGACATAGATCGTGGTGTCACGGTCGAGACCGGTCAAAGTGTAGGATTCGGAACCATCCGGAGCTTTGGGCACGATGACTTGTGCGTAGGTCGTGGCGCCCTCAAAGGCGGCTTGCGTGAGGATGGGTTTAGTGTCCCATTTGATGACATACGAGGTCAGCGTGGTGATCGAGCCGTTGCCTCCGGAAGCTGTCCAGGTCAGATCCACGCTGCCCGCGTAGTCACCGGAGGAGACCACGACGTCGGAGATGGTCCCGGGATAGAAGTAATATTCCATCAATCCGGAGCTTAGGTTGAACCCGCCGCCGATCTGGGTCGAGTGGGAAATCGCAGCGACGGTCGAGTCGAGTTGGAAGCCGCCCCCGGTCATGCGTTCACCGCCTGAGTCGATACTGTTACGCGTATCCATGAACGAGCCTCCGGATTTTTGGGAGGCAGATAAGGGGAGGGTGCAGAGGGCGAGGATGATGGCAAGGGGTCCGATCCCGGGGCCTGGTTCCCTTTGGCGCTCTATTATGATATCCATACAAATAAACACACCCCTCCCTCATAGGAAGGCGTGTCGATGTCAAATCACCCCATATCTACAGCAGGGGCTATTAAATATGTAGCAGGGGTAAGGTGAATTTTGCTTGAAGAATTTACGAATTTAAGAAAGTGCGTTTAAACCGTTATTTTTGGGCGCGGCGCAGTAAGGATTTGACGTGGGTGAGCAAGATTTCCGAGTCTACGGGTTTGGTCAAGTACAGGTCGGCCCCTTGATGGATGCCTTCAGCGTGGTCGACGTTCTGTTGCCTGACAGTAAGCATGATGATGGGAAGAGTGTCAAAATCATGATGTTGTCTGATTTCGGTGCAAAATTCTGGGCCGCTCAATATCGGCATGTTCCAGTCAACGACCACCAAGTCGGCATGGGCAGCGGAGAGCATATCGAGCGCTTGGCGTCCGTCCGGGGCTTCCAGCGTCTTAAAGCCAGCGCGTGTGAAGATATCGGCTAAAATCAACCGGAAGTCGGGTTCGTCGTCGACGATCAAGATTGTTGCCATAATTCACCAGCTCTGCGTTTGCTTCTTTTCTCGCGACAAACGCGCTTGTTCTTGCAATTTCTGCACATCAAGCTGGTCTTGCGACCGATTGACGGCCTTTTTATTCTTTAAGAGGCATTCGAGGGAGATGTAA
>JBBTGF010000321.1:9033-13315 GCA_038041525.1 Elusimicrobiota bacterium
TGCGCGTGCGCCAGATTTCATTTGAACGTACCCCGGCTATTTCCGAGAGCAGGTCGACCCGGTTGGGGGCGACTCCGAGCTGGACTACATTCTCTTTCGTGAAATCGGTTTCTCGTAGACCCAGTGAACCGAATCCGAAGTCTTCAAGCGCTGCGAGTACACGCGTGATATTCTTGGGTGCCGGGTCGATGAGGATGTCTAAGTCTTTGGTGCCGCGCGCGTAGCCGTGGAAGGCTACGGCATGTGCGCCTATGATGACGAATCTCACCTTGTGACCGTTAAAGGTCCTGATGAGATCGGCGAAATCTTTGGATTTATGTTCTTGCATTCATTTTCCTGGATACCCTGACTACCTGCTCCATGTATGCTGTGCGACCGCTATGACTAAGGCGCCATAGGCGGACTCTTAATTTGTCGACGTCGGCGACGCGCTCACTTGCCGGCATCGTCAACATGCCCAGGAGCATTTCCTCGTCATTCTTCGCGAGAGCCTCGTTGAGTGGACGAACGCGGATGGTTTTGGCGATTTTATCAGGTATCGATAATGGGTTTGGATCGATATTGAGTTCGCGTAAACGTCGCAAGGTAAGGCCGCGCGGTTTGCATCTGCCGTCGAGCCAGCGCCAGAGGGTCGTTTGCGCGATGCCGATGACAATCGCCGCCTTGGCGGGGCCACCATGTTGCCGCACGAATTGTTCAAGGGTCTGCATAAATCTAATGATAGGATATTGCATATGGAATGCAGATGCAATGACTAGATTTTTTGACAATGGCAGGACTCTTCTTTATCACCCTTTTTCTTGAGCAACGGGTAGAGTGAAATTAAATCTGGCGCCTTCTCTGCCTTTGACCCCATCCACCCAGATCTTGCCTTTGTGCGCTTCGATGATGGCCTTACAGATGGAGAGGCCCAAGCCGGTCCCTTTCGCGCCCTCGGCGAACTTGTAAGCGTCTTTGACATGCTCGAATTTATTGAACACCCGCTGCCTGTCTGCTGGGGGGATGCCAGGGCCTTCGTCACTGACGCTTACGCGTAATGCGTCAGCGTCGTCTTTTGAGAGCGAAACCTTGATATTGCCGCCGCGGCGCGTGAATTTGATGGCATTGTCGATGAGATTGACCGCTATCTGGCGGATGCGTTCAGAATCGGCGAGGCAAGACGCCGATGTCACGGGCAGTTCGGCGCCTATAGTGATCTGCTTCTCCTTCGCTTTAGCCCTGAAGAATTCGACGGTCTCTTCAATGATGGGTCTTAAGTCCATCTTACTGATGTTGCATTCGAGTTTGCCGCGTTCGATCTTGGACATCTCGAGCATGTCGCTGATGAAAGCATGGAGCCGGTCGAGATTAGATTTGAGTCGACCCAAGAAATTCCGCCAGCGCTCGACATCTTGGAGGCTTAGCGGTTCACCGGATTTCTTCTTGCTGATATCTTCGAGTAATAGGGTCACAAAGGACTGCCCCGCGGAGAGAGGGCTGCGCAGTTCATGGGTGGCCGAGGAGACGAAATCCTGCTTCAGCTTTTCAAGTTCTTGCAGTTTATGGACCATAGAATTGAAAGCGGCCGCCAATTGCCCGAATTCATCGAGACTGTTTAATTTGATCATGGCGTCATCCTTGATGCCGGAACCCAAGCGCACGATGCCATCATGGATGATGGCCAATGGAGAGGCGATCGAGCGGTAGATGAACAGGTTCACCGCGACCAAAGACAGGGCGCCTAAGAGAAGCAGCATGCTGAATGTGGTATCGAGACGCTTGAGTTTTGATTGAGCCAGCGCTTGACGCTTATGGCTTTCTTCAATGACCAGAGTCAGATGTTGGCGCATGTTCTGACGTAATTGCCTGGTGGTGGCGGCATAGTTGTCGGCGATGAGCGTGGAGATGGACCTCGTGTGTCTATCTTTCTGCAGGTTGAACAGGCTTTCCGCGGTTGTCGTCGCGTTCAATAGGTCGCGTTCGAAGGGTATCCAGCCGATGAGTTCGAGTTTTGCCGCATTGGAGCGTTTCAGGCTGCGGAATTCCGACTCCTCCTTGGCGTCAAGGGTCACCAGGAAGTAATCTGCCCGTGCAAATTGTTTCTCCAAGCCTTCGATGAGGTCTTGCAGGTGGGCAACCGTCTTTGAGGCCTCCTCAAGCTCGTGGCGGGTCGCGCGTTCCAGCGAGCGCGCTTTGAAGAATACCGTACCCATGAAACAAACGAGTAGCATGGCGATACAAAGGCTCAAAGCGAGCTTTATGCGTATGGTCATAAATTGTGATCAGTCATATTCGTCATTCCGGCGAAAGCCGGAATCCAGACCCTGCATATACCAGGAAGGCAAAGTCCTGAATTCCGGATACCTGCTTCGCAGGTTCCGGATCAGCGCCTCTGGCGCAACATGTGCCGCTGTCTCCGACAGCGACCGGAATGACGGTATCATTTCACCAATTTTTTAAGCTCCTCCCTGACGGGTGCAAGGTCGACGTTGGTAGTCTCGAACTTCTTGATGATCCTTTCTAAGAGTTCGATACGGGTCTCGGAGGAGACGCCTTGTTTTGAGAGGTTCTGGTAGTATTCCCATGAGAAGGCGAAGTCCTTCTGGGTCTTCTGCATCATTTCTTTGATATTTTCGAGTTCCTGCTTTGGTTGCGTAAGAGCGATGCTTCTGCCGGTATATTGTTCGATGATCCTATTTAGCATTTCGATCTGTTGGTTCGGCGTCGAGCCCGAGTTCTTGCGCCGCTGGTAATAGTCTAGCGACAGGTTGTAGGCTTTTTGCAGTGACTCTTGCGCTTGCTGTTGTTTCGCTTTAGCGGCTTGCGCTTCTTGTTCGGCGTCTTTCTGCTTCTCTTCTACCGTCAGACGCTCGATTCCTTGCGTGCTGGCCGCTTTCTGGCTTTCAAGCGCTTTGAGTTTTTCCTCCGCCGCGATGCGTTGGCGTTCCGCCTCGAGCAGGCGCTTTTCTGCTTTGATGCGCTCCGTGCGTTCTTGGTCGAGGAGTTTGCTTAAGTCTTCCTGCTTTTCAAGTTTACCGAAGAGGATGTTGATCGATAGCTGGTGGTTGCCTTGGGTGTCACGGATCCCGGATAAGGGCAGTTGAAAGCCATAATTAAAGATCACCCTGCTGAATTGATAGCCCATCCCGAGAGCAAGCTTGTTTAGTCCGCGGTTACCTTGGATGAATCCGAAGCGCGCAGTGAAGCTGCTGGCGCCGCGCAGGGCCCACCAGCGTTCGGCGCCTAAATGCAGGCGATTATCCATAAGGCCCGGTATCGATTCTTGGCGCTCAAGGTCTGCCGCGAGATTCAATGAGCCGAATCGCGTGGAATAGCCTAGGCGCATGGTCATGGGAACCTTGTCTGAGTCGTTGACGCCTAGCGCCATGTCGGGTTCGTTGATATTTTGTAGCGTGAACCCGAAATTGTGCCGCTGCTGCCATCTGTAGAAGGCCGCTAGGTCTAAGGCGTAGCCATTCTTGGAGTTGCCGTTAGCGAATACCGGGTCGGGTCTGCCCAAAGATGATCCGCTTAAGTTGATGGCATTCTGTGTTTCGGGAGTCGAGCCGAACGACCGGGAGAGCATCTTGAGTGAGGCTCCTAAATGCAGTTTACCCTCGAGAACGTCGCTTATCGGCTTGCCCCATCCTAAGGTGACATATTGTTCCGTGAAGAGGCTGTCGAGTTTGATGCGCCATAAGCCGACCCCGGCAGAACCGAAGCGACCCTTACTCCCGATGGGCTGTGCGTAGCCAAGCAGGGATACGCCGATATCGGAATCATCGCTAAGACCCATGAAGAGTCGGGAGTACATGGTCGCTAGTTCCGGCTGCTCGATCGTCCCTAATGCCGCCGGGTTGAAGTAGAGCGCATGCACATCGCCGCCGACTGCGGTAAACGCCCCGCCCATGCCTTCAGGGCGCGCGCCCTGGCCGATATTCTCGAAAGCGGCCTGGGTGGGCAGTGTCAACCAGCTGACTAGCACGCTAGCCAACAAGGCGGAAAGCTCTCGGAGAGTCCCGGTTTTTATCTTTTGAGTCATGTTCGTGTTTTTCATGTCCATGTCCTCCGTCACCGTGCCACCACGATGGCGCCGTTATAAATCTTGCCCTCGCCTACCAGTTGGTAGATGTAGATGCCCGAGTGGAGCGGTTCACCTGAACCGCTTTTTGCGTCCCAGAGTATCTGGTCGGCGCCCGAGGGGGCGCTGATGGTGTTGACCAGCGCGCCCGATGTATCGAAGATGGATAGCGTGACGCCCGAATCTAGCGGATTGGCGAAGCGGAAGATGATCGCGTCATTG
>JBBTGF010000322.1:0-9017 GCA_038041525.1 Elusimicrobiota bacterium
GGGTTTTGCAGCTTGACCACCCAGGAGCAGTTGGTCTCGATGGGCGTGATCGTTTCATCGAGTTCGTGGCCCCAGAGCGGATAGGCGGCTTCGAGCCTTAAGCTATCGCGCGCGCCTAAGCCGCAAGCGGAGAACGGTGTGAATTTTCCGGCGGCGGCGTAGAGTTTCTTCCAGAGCTGTGGCAAAGTCTCGTTGGGGGCGATGAACTCGAAGCCGTCTTCGCCCGTATAACCCGTGCGCGCGGCAAAGACTTCTTGCCCCGCGATATCCAGGCGGGTGAACCGGAAGCGTCCTACGGTGGGCAGTTCCGCCGCAATGCTTGCCGAGACTTCCACAGCGCGGGGACCTTGTACGGCGATGATGCCATATTGCGGCGAGCGGTCTTCGAGTTCAAAGGCGAAACCAGTGGGTTGTGACTTCATCCATGCCCAGTCCGCTTCGATGCGCGAGGCGTTGACGATGATGAGACACTCGGTCGCGGAGATCT
Source organism: Elusimicrobiota bacterium (assembly GCA_038041525.1). GTDB lineage: Bacteria > Elusimicrobiota > Elusimicrobia > JACQPE01 > JACQPE01 > JBBTGF01. Next base: position 488 of record JBBTGF010000322.1, read on the forward strand.
TATAGACGATCAGGTCGTCGATGACGCCGCCTTGAGGATTGAGCATGTGGGTATAGACGCCGGTGCCCGGGGCGGGGGCGCTGAACTCTTGCGTCAGCAGGTGGTTTAAGAAGCGGCAGGTATCTTGGCCGCGCACGAAGAATTCGCCCATATGCGAGACGTCGAAGAGGCCGACGCCGTTCCTGACCGCTTTATGCTCATCGATGACCGAACGGTAGAAGACCGGCATGTCCCAACCCGCAAACCCGGTGAACTTGGCCCCCAGCTCTTGATGCGCCGCAAATAGCGGGGTGCGTTTGAGTGTTTCGGTGCTCATGGGTTTATAGTCATTATTATAAGATTATGTGTGCGACACTTCATTATTTCGGGGGCTTCTGCGGTAGGCAAGACGACGCTCATCCGGGAGGCGATTCTTCCTTATATGGGGCGCGTCGGGGGATTCCTGACCTTGGAGCGCCGGGGTGGTCCGGGCGAGCGCGAGGGTTTCGATCTGTTGCGTCTGCCAGAGGATGTGCGCTATCGCATGGCGGGTAAAGATATCGCTTCACCCTGTAAGGTCGGAAAATACGGGGTAGACCTTGCGGTGCTCGATACGCAGGCAGCAAGCGCGCTCGAGGAAGCGTTGACGTCTGAAGCTATCGGACTCGTGGTCATCGACGGCATCGGACCCATCGAGGTCTGTAGCGAGAAGTTGAGGAAGTCGGTGTTCGCGTGTTTGGGTCAGCGCGTCAAACCCGTCTTGGCTACGGTGCGCCATAACAGCAAACCGTTCTGCGATGACTTAGCCAAGCTGCCCGGTTGCGAAGTGGTTTTTTTAGACCGCGACAGCTATCCGCAGGTAAAACTGCATCTCAAAACCTGGCTCGATTTGATTTTTAAGTAGAATCTTTCCATGTCCGTACCCTCTCGTGGACAAGTTGCCGTTTTGCCTATCCGCGCGGATACCAAACCATGCGCGATCCACATGGTGGGCGTTGGCGGTTCCGGCATGAGCGCTTTGGCGTTGTTACTTAGGAAGATGGATTTTTCCGTCAGCGGTTCGGACATCAAGGAGTCTGCGGTCACGCGGCGGCTTAAAGCCGCCGGGGTCAGGGTGTTTTTAGGCCACGATGCCAGGCATGTCCCCGCCGCGACGCGCATGGTGGCCTATTCATCTGCCGTCGACCTTAAGCGTAATCCCGAGATCGCGCAGGCGCGCCGCAAGGGAATCGGCCTGGTGCGCCGCGGCAGCCTGCTCGCGCAACTCTCGCATCTTAAGCGTTCGTTGACGGTTTGCGGTACGCACGGCAAGACTACGACGTCATCGATGGCGGGCTGGATCTTAGACGCTGCGGGTATACGTCCGACGGTCGTGGTCGGCGGCGAGATCCGTAATATCCGCACCAATACGCTGGTGGGCGGCAGTGACATCATAGTCTTAGAGACCGACGAATCCGACGGCAGTTTTTTGGAGACACGGCCTTGGATCGCGGTGGCGACCAACGTCGATAACGATCACCTTGAGCATTATGGGAGTATGGGCAGGCTCATCGACGCGTTCGTGTCGCATCTTTCCCAGGTTGCAGGGGATGGGCATCGCGTAGTCTGCCGTGACGACAAGACGCTGATGACAAAGGTCGTGGCGCGACTGACGGGGCTTTCTGTGACCTATGGACTCTCCCCGGGTAGCGATTGTCGAGCTGTGGCGCTATGCAAAGGGCGGGATGGTTTTACATTCACCATCTCATGGAAGGGCAAGCCTGTGGCGCGCGTCGTTTTACGGGTCCCGGGTATGCATAATGTGCGCAATGCTCTGGGTGCGGCCGCCGCCGCGCACCTGGCAGGCGCGCCGTGGCCGAAGATCGCCAAGGCGTTGGCGAGTTACGCCGGTATCCACAGGCGCTTGGAGGTCTTGGGGCGCAAGAGCGGAGTCGTATTCCTCGATGATTATGGGCATCACCCCACGGAGATCGCCGCCACACTTTCGGCGGTGCGTGATTTTTACAGTTTCAAGCGTTTATTGGTTTGTTTTCAGCCGCACCGTTATTCGCGCACTAAGATGTTGGCCGGGGGTTTCGCCGCTGCGTTTAAAGGGGTGGATTTCGTCTGGGTCATGCCGATCTATGCCGCCAGCGAGAGACCGATCCCGGGTATCTCTGAAGATACGGTCTTGCGGGCGCTGAAACGCGCGGGGATCGCTTGCGCTGCGTATCCTGGCCGCACGCACGAGCTTTCCAAAGAGCTGGCTCCAGGGGATTGTTTCGTCACAGTCGGCGCCGGCGATGTCTGGAAGGTCGGCGAGGACTTATTGAGAAGGATATAGCGATGAATCTCGCGGCGACTTTGAAAAAACTCTTGGGGCGGCGCTTCCATGTGCGTTATCCGTTGGCGCGTCGCACCACCTGGGGCATCGGGGGTTGCGCTGATTTTTTCGCCGAAGTGCACGATGAGCGAGAACTTGCAGCGGTCGTGCGCGCGGCCAAGCGCGTGCGCCAGCCAGTGACGGTCTTGGGGTTCGGTTCTAACTTACTGGTCGCCGATGAGGGCATCCGCGGGCTGACGCTCACGTTGGCAGGCAGATTCACCGAGAGTGTCCTTGAAAAGCAGCGTGATCTGCGGGTGGGTGGCGCAGTGCGGGTGCCCAAGTTCGTCATGTTCGCGGCGCGTCATGGATTCACGGGGATGGAAGGGTTGGTCGGCATCCCCGGGACTGTGGGTGGCGCCATCGTCATGAACGCGGGTATCCCCGGTTGTCAGACGAAAGACCATCTCATCGCGGTACGCGTCTGTGATATCAAGAAGGGGAAGTTCTCGTTACAGCGGCCACGGCCCGGAAGTTTCGGTTACCGGCGCAGTCCCTATCAGAGCGGTCGATATCTCGTCGTCGAGGGGATTTTCAGATTCCCTCTTGCGACCGATAGGGTTGGTGTATTACAGATTATTAAGGGGCAGATGAGACGACGACAAGTGACGCAACCGGTAAACGAACGTAACGCAGGATCGGTATTCGTCAATCCAACAGGAGATTTTGCGGCACGGCTCATCGACGCGTCAGGACTCAAAGGCATGAAGGTGGGCGGCGCGCAGGTCTCCGTCAAGCATGCCAATTTTATCGTCAATACCGGCGCGGCTAGCGCTTACGACGTTCTTGAACTGATGGCGTGGGTGCGCCGTAAGGTGCGCGAGGTCCATGGCGTCTCACTCAAACCCGAAGTCAGGTTCGTGGGAGCGTTCAAAACGGACCCTTTGCGTTATCTGGGCATCACGAGGCACGCAACAGCGCCTTTGGCGAGGCGCTCGCCATGAAGGCAGCTAGAACGCGCAGGGCCCAGAAGGTCAAGACGCGGCGCAAAGTCAACGTCGTGCGTCGGCGTAAGATATTCATAGTGGTGCAAGTCGCGGTCTTAGGCGCGGCGTTGCTCGGCGCGGCACGCTTGGGCGCTAATCGGCTAAGCCAGTTCTCGTTCTTGCCGGTTGCCGCGGTCGTTAGGTCGCAGATGGTGATCAGCCGGGCGCAGGCGAGTCCGGATTCCGACGACGCTCTGTATTACCAGGAGCGTTTGCGCGATACCATCGATGAATCATGGTCAGGCAAGAGCAGGTTCTGGTGCGTGTGGGACATGTCGCGGATGCACGCGCAGTTACTTGAGCGTTATCCCGCTATCAAGCGTGTCGATTGGGATTGGCTAGGACTCCTCTTGCGAGGCAAGATCAACTTGCGTTTCGAGGTCCGCCACGCATTGGCCAAGATCGATGAAGAACCGTTCCTGCCAAAGATCGCGCGTCTACAGGGATCGTGTCTTGATGACGATGGTCAGGCGTTCCCTTGTCCTCGCCTGGGTCATGCATCCAAGCCGCTGCTCAAAGTTCAGGGATACAACCGGGATTCGATCCGTATCGGACTTAAGGCCGCGCCCGGGATATCCACTCTGCTTAAAGGTTCCCTGATAACGGGTTTTTCGTTCTCCGCAGATGTGATTATTTTTGCAGATGATCGCGGTCGTTTGTATCATATAGCCGGGCGCGACGTTGCCAGTAAAGATAGGCGTAATGCCGTGCTCGAGAAGCTGACGGCGGTCATCATCGACTTGGACAGTCGGGGGGAAGATTACGCTTACGTCAACATGACCTTGGCCGGCAGCGATAAGGTTTTTGTCGGGCGCCGAGAGAGTGGCGCGAAGGAGCGTACGCATGGGCAAACAAAATCTGATCTGCGCCCTTGATATAGGGAGTTCCAAGCTCGTAGCCATATTGGGTCGTATCGATCCGGCCACGGGGGCGCTTTCCGTCGTGGGTTCCAGCGAAGTCAATTGCCGTGGCGCGCGCGGCGGAGTCGTGGTCAATATCCCCGAAGCGGCGCGCGCGATCACACAGGCCGTCGAGCTTTGTGAAGAAAAACTCCAGGACAAAGACAGTGACGCTATCGACAACGTCATCGTGATGGCCCGGGGTAACCATCTGCAGAGTTTCAACAACAAGGGCGCTTACAACATCGCGCGCACCGATAAGGAGATCACTTCCGGCGACGTCGATAGCGTGCTGGAGATCGCGCAGGCTGTGCCTATCTCGCATGACCGCGAGGTGCTGCATGCGATGCCACAGGATTTCTGGGTCGACCGTCAGAAAGGTGTGCCTAACCCGGTGGGCATGGAAGGTTCGTTGCTCGAAGTCGACGTGCATATCCTCACGGCGACGTCGAGTCATTTGAACAACTTGACCAAGGCCGTCAATCAGGCCGGTTTTCGCACGCAGCAGATCATCTACGGTATCTTCGCATTGGGTGAGACCGTGGTGACCATGGAGGAGCGGGAACAGGGATGTCTCTTGATCGACTTCGGCGGTGAAGCGATCTCCCTGGGAGTCTACAGTGAAGGCTCATTGCGCTATTCTAAAGAGATCCATATGGGTATGGACACGCTCACGCGTGATCTGGCTTATTACATGCGTACATCGCTTTCGCACGCGGGCCGTATTAAAGAACAGCATGGTGCGTGCCTGACGAGTCTGGTGACTGCGGATGAGGACATCGAATATTTCGGCATCGACGGCAGGGAAATCAAACGTATCAAGAAGAAGACGTTGGTGGAAGTCATCCAACCGCGCGTCGAGGAGATGTTTACGCTCATCCATAAGGATTTAGAGACCGCCGGCTGGCTTGATACTATCGTGCCGGGCGGCATCATCTTGACGGGCGGCGGCTCGCTCTTGCGCGGCTTGACCGAGGCCAGTATGGAGCTCATGGGAGTGCCTTCACGCTTGGGGCTGCCGCAGCTTGAGGATTTCGAGTCACCCAATGAGATCGTTTTGAATCCGACCTATGCCACCGCCATCGCCGGTCTGCATTTTTTCCGCAGACCGCCCTTGTGGGGTGACAGGTCGTTTAGCGGCGGGCGTGGTAGCACCGATGCCATCATCGGTCGTAAATCGCGTAACGGCGTCGGGCGCAAGATACGGGATTTCATCGAGGAGTTGTTCTCCTAAAGTACCATGGGACAAGTACGCATCAAGTTCACCGAAGACTTCAAAGAATCTCCGGCTGTCATCAAAGTCGTCGGCGTCGGTGGCGCGGGTGGCAACGCGGTCAACCGTATGATCGAGGCGGGTCTGCGTTATGTCGAATTCACCGCGATCAACACGGACGCGCAGGACTTGAAGCGCAATAAAGCCAATGTCAAAGTCCAGATCGGCGAGAAGTTGACCAAGGGTCTGGGTGTGGGCGGCGATCCGGCGGGTGGTAAGCGGGCGGCCGAGGAATCCAAAGAAGTCATCCAAGAGATCTTAAGCGGCGCCGATATGGTGTTTATCACTGCCGGCATGGGCGGCGGCACCGGAACAGGCGCGGCGCCTTTGGTGGCGCAGCTTGCCAAGAAGATGGGAATCTTGACCGTGGGTATCGTTTCGCGGCCGTTCGAGTTCGAGGGCCGGGTGCGCGCGCAACAGGCGGAAGCCGGTATCAAAGAGATGCGTTCCGGCGTCGACACGCTGCTTGTCATTCCCAATGAGAAACTCTTCGGCGTCATCGATGAGAACACTATCACTAAAGAAGCTTTTAGGTTGGCTGACGACGTCTTGCGGCAAGCGGTGCAGACTATCACCGACGTCATCACCACGGCAGGCGAGATCAACGTCGATTTTGCCGACGTGCGTTCTATCATGAACAACGCGGGCGAAGCGCTGATGGGTATCGGCATGGCCGAGGGTAAGACCCGCGCTATCGAGGCCGCTAAGCAGGCTATCTATTCACCACTCCTAGAGAACGTGGTCATTGACGGCGCCAAGGGCGTGTTGGTCAACATCACGGGCAGCAAGAATGTGCGTTTCCTGGAGATTAAGGAAGCTATGCGTTTCATCCATGCGGTGGTGAGCCCTGAAGCGCACGTTTTTTATGGGCAGGCATTCGATGAAGCTCTGCAGGATAAGATCAAAGTGACCGTCATCGCGACGGGATTCCCGCAGCGTAGCGGCAAATTGCCGGCCGGCCGCGTGGCCGGTGAGTTGACGCGTATCGGTAAAGCGCAGTCGGCGCATATGATGCCCGAGCGTTCGGCCACAAAAACCATAGACAGCGTTGTCGGCGCCGCAGTCGTCGAGAGTGCGGACGCGTTCGACGAGATGATGAAGAAACCCGCGTATCTGCGGCTGACGACGAGGAAATTACAATAGCATGCTCGAAGCGCTGTTAAAGAAGATCATCCAGGCCAACGGCAGCGACCTGCATTTGAAATGCGGCTTAAAGCCGCATCTGCGTGTCGATGGAGATGTGGTCATCGCCGGTGATTTCGAGCCGATCACCGACAAGGTGATCAAGGATGAGATATTCCCGTTGTTGACCAAGAAGCGCAAGGAATTCTTCGATCATGAATCCTATGCCGATTTTTCTATCGAACGCCGCGATTTGGGCGCGCGTTTTCGGGGTAGCATCTATCTTGAACGCGGCATGCCGGCCGTGACCTTGAGGATCATCCCGACACAGATACCGACGTTCGAATCTTTGGGGCTACCCGCATCCGTACTGGGGTTGACTAAGGAACAGCGCGGTATGGTCTTAGTGACAGGGCCGACGGGTAGCGGCAAATCGACGACGCTGGCATGCATGATCGATCATATTAACGCCAATGATACTTGTCACATCATCACGCTCGAAGACCCGATCGAGTTCGTGCATACGTCGAAGAAATCGCTCATCAGCCAGAGGGAATTGGGCGAGGATTTCATGAGCTTCCCGCATGCCCTGCGCGCGGCTCTGCGTCAGGACCCAGACGTCATCATGGTCGGCGAACTACGCGACTTGGATACCATCCGTTTGGCGCTGCATGCCGCCGAGACGGGGCATCTCGTTTTCGGTACGTTGCATACGCTCAATGCCGCGCAGACTATTTCACGCATGATCGATATGTTCCCGCCGCACGAGCAGACCCAAGTCCGTCTCGATCTTGCCGAGTTATTGCGCGGCGTGGTGGCGATACGTTTGTTGCGTAAGAATTCCGGTGGACGCATCCCGGCTAGCGAAGTCATGACTAGCACCGGTTTTATCAAGAAGCTCATCGCGGAGAACAAGCTCTCGGAGATCAACCGCGCTATCGAACAGGGCGCTCATTACGGGATGCAGAGTTTCTTGCAGAGTCTGCTGGATATCTATCACAAGAAGATGGCGACGTTCGAGGAATGCCAGGCGATGGCTACCAATCCCGATGATTTTGCGACCAGGGCACGCGGCATCTCTTCGGGTACCTAAGAGATGCCTTCCTGTTATTTTGTAGTATTTAGAGGAAATCAGGGAGTGAGATGCGGAAAATCCTTGCATTTGTTGGTCTCATCGTTAATTTCAATTTTCTTTTTGCTGCTACCCTACGTGTCCCCGAAGACCAGCCCACTTTGCAATCCGCCATCGACGCCGCCAGCCCTGGCGATGATATCCACCTGGCTCCAGGAAGGTATTGTGGAGCGTTTCTTAATAAACGTCTAACCATCATCGGCGAGGGGCAAGCCGGCGCTGCCTCTTTAAAGCGTAATCATCATTACTCCTGGATTGTTCGCCAGGAGGACGGGGCTGTGATCATGTCCTGTCCCGATGGCCCTAAACATTCGGTAGGCTTTAGTGTGGGTTTATGGTTGTCTTCCCCGCAGGCTAGCGGTTCTGTTTTAAGCAATCTTGGTTTTGATGGAGTTGGCATTTCTAATGAGAATCTTTATCCTTTGGCTTTAGCCATCTATGCCCGGGATTTGAGTAACGGCAACAATAAGATTAATGATATTGAAATAAACCAGGTTCACATCACGGGCGTTGTCCAGGGAATCACCAATAACGGCGGCGATGGCTGGAACATTCACCATAACACCATTAAAGACCTGTCAGTTTTTGACTGCGTCACGGGCAATAAATTCTGTTCCGGAGGGGTAGGTGTTGTCCTGCAGCTCTGGCGGGGTGCGGTTCCTCAAGGTCAAGCCCGCTCTTATCCCGTAAATAACAGTGTAGCCTATAACAATATCATGGGTGCGGTTCCTGATACTTTGTCTGCTTTCTCCATGGCGGGCATCCTGGCTCTAAACG
>JBBTGF010000323.1:0-4603 GCA_038041525.1 Elusimicrobiota bacterium
GACCGCCAGCGCGGTGTCGCAGTCTGCTAGTCCAGTGGCCCAGGCCGCCTCCGTAGAAATGGCGGATGAGACTATCCGCACCATAGACGTATCAACTGAAAAAATCGATACCTCTATAGAAGTCCCAGCTTATTCTCGTTGCCTGATCTTTTTAAATAAGCGCCTTGAACTGACGCAGAAAGACAAAGACCATGTCGGACCCAAGGGTGATGTCCGGTGAGTATTCACGGCGGGGCGCGGACCTCTTGGAAATCCGGACTGGTTCCCGTTGTCTTTTGGCTGTGTTTCTGGGTTACCCTCCACGCCAGTCTTTTGATTTTGAATATTTGTGTCGGCCAAGGCCGCTGGGGTTGGGAATCCTTCGATGCCGAACTGATTTACGCATCGTTCTTGTGCCTGCCTTTGCTTTTTCTTTCAGCTAAAAATAAGGCGACTGGTTTTTTGCTGTCCCTGGGAATTACCAGACTCTGCTTGGCCGTTCTTCCCCATTTCAAGGATTCCATCCCAAAGTCCAAGGTTAGTCTCATCGACCATGATCCGATCATATTTGTTGCAACGGCCATAGGCCTGGGTGTTTACCTGCTTTTGTGCATTTCAAGGATACACCTGGGAAACAAGGCGGCTTATCCTGTCAGGAAATTCTTAAAGGACGCCAAAAAGGCCGCTTGCCAGGGAAACTTTATCCTTGGCATCGAGCGCAAAGGCGGCTTTCTATTTAGAAAATCCGTTGTGCTTGCGGAAAGCGCGCGCTGTTTGCATGGTCAGGTGGTGGGATCTTCGGGAAGCGGCAAAACTCAATTGACCTTGGCTCTGGCTTTCCAAGACATGTTGCGCGGGTGGCCAGTATTTTTTATGGAGAACAAAGGCGACAGTAGGGACTTTGGACTTTTCTACGAACTTGCCAAAAGTGCGGGCAGAGAGCGAGACGTGATAAAGATAGACTTTTTTGATCCTGCGAGTAAAAAATTGAATCCCATCAAACTTCCGGGAAACCCCGATCCGCTGGCCACAACCAATCAGATCATGCTTGCTATCGGCAGGGAGCCGGGGGGAAGTTCGGAGAGTGAATTTTATAAGCATCTAGATAATGCCAGGGTATTGGACATGGCAAAGATTTTCCACGCTTCTGGCCAAGATCTGAGCTTGCGCCGGGCTTATTTATTCTTCTCAAACCCAAAGTTCAGGAAGAAAACGTTTTTTGCCTGTGAGGATCATTTTAAGACCATAAACGCGGCCAAGGCCAGGCTCGGCACAGAGGCCGGAGATCTGACCGCGATCACCACGCATCTTTATCCTTGGGCGAGCGGCATCTTGGGGAAAACGGTCAATCCCAAACACCCGGACCTTGTCATCGAGGACATCTTCAATAAAAAACTCCTTGCCTATGTGCTCATTCCCATCGGTGATCTGAGGAATCAGACCAATGCGCTCGGCAAGATGATGATCGAGCTTTTGCTCGCTTGCGCGCAGAAAAGACAGCGTAATGGCTTTAGTCTGCCCGCGTCGATAATCCTTGAGGAGTTTTCTGAGTTCGTCACCAAATCCTTTTCTACTTTAGTTTCAACGGCACGCAGCGCTGGTTTCTGTCTAACGCTTTCCCATCAGGATTTTGGTCAGTTAAGGCGCGTTGAAGATATGGACAAAGATGCCTTTGTCAGCAATGTTAACGCCAATACCGCTGGCTTCAAGGTCTTTTTCAATGCGGTCAATGACGAAGATGCGGAGAAAATGGCCAAGATGTTCGGCACCTATACCGAGGCGAAGAAGACTAGGCGCATCAAGGTCGGACTCACAGGGGCTAAGTCAACCGGGGATTATTCTGAACGTGAAACTGAAAGTTTTCATATCCACCCTAATGAATTCAAGCGCCTAAAGGCGTTCAAGGCAGGGGTGAAGGCTGGGGATATGCCGCCGAAGTTGGTGGCGACCCCGGCAGTCTACGGGCTATAAAAGTCCTGTTTGTTCTTTAACAAGATAAGCAGTTCCGCCGGACTCGCGGCGGAGTCGATCTGTGGGCTTTCTAGCCCGCCTCTCCCTTGCCGTGCGCCCCTCGGGGCTCAAGGTCGGGGAGAGGGGGGTTTAACAGGAGGCTGCATGGAAACAAAAAAGGGAAATGAATCGTTGGTTGACGAGCCTGGGCTTACGATCGAGCGCATTGCGAGCGAGGATGAGCCCACCGCTCTTGAAACCTTCGGAGTGTCTGGTAAAGATGGCAATAAGCCCCAGGTAATGACTAGGGGCTTTCAGTGCGCCTTTGGCGAGGCAGCGCGAGACATCGCGCATAGGCTCCTTGTCTTGCTTAAGCGGGAGGTACTTGAAAATGGTCCTATAGACTATTTTCAGATCTTCAGCATAAGCGCAAATGCTGTGACGGAGAAAGTCTGGGTCATCGATGATGGTTCATCCGTCACGGTGCTATTGCCAGAGGACTACTGAATGAAAGTGTCACGCTAGTAGTCTCGGGCCCGGAGTGACGATCAAATTCCCTTACAACTCCCCGCGGGCCCGACGGAAAGGTTTTTCTTGCTAACCAAGCATGTATGTGAAAGGAGCAACCATGGTCATAACGTTACCGGAGAACAAAAGACTATTCTCACCCGAGGAATTGGCGGGTTATCTTTCCGTTTCAACGAAGACGGTCTATAAGTGGGTATTTTTTAAAAAAGTACCTTGTGTCAAGATCGGACGGACGCTGCGTTTCGATAAAAGTGAGATCGACCTATGGATCGACAGTTTAAAAAAATCCACGAACACCATCAGTATGGGGCGGCGGGCTAATAATATAATGAGCTGCGATGGCGATGTATAAAAAAGGCGACAATTGGTTCATCGATTATTACCATCAAGGCCGTCGCTTGCGTGAAAAAATCGGTCCCAGCAAGACTTTGGCTAAAGATGCGTTGGCTAAACGCAAGGCACAGATGGCGGAGGGAAAATTTTTTCCCGATAAAGACCAACCACGGCTCAGTTTTTTCAAGGCGTGCGAGCTTTATTACAAGAATCATTCATTACCCCACAAGCGTTCGGCAAGATATGACGTGGGTGTTATCAGGCATTTCAAGGAATTTTTTGCCGACAGGCAGATCGCCCAGATAAATAGTTTTGACGTGGAGAATTATCTCGCGAAGCGCAAGCAGTTGGTGCGGCCAGCCACGGTCAACAGGGAATTGAATGTCTTAAAGAGCTTGTTCAGTAAGATGATCAAATGGGATCAGCTCAAGGGACCCAACCCGGTCCAGCAAGTCGAATTTTTGCGCGTGGACAATCGCAGACTGAGATTTTTAGAAAAGGGCGAGATCACGACGCTGTTGCGTCTTTGCGATAGGAAGATCGCGCCCATCTTGGTCATGGCCATCTGTACGGGCATGCGCCGTGGTGAGATCGTTGATTTGAAGTGGGCTGATATAGATTTCAATAACCGTATGATCCATGTTTTAAATACCAAATCGGGCAAGCCCCGGCAGATACCCATCAATAACAATCTATTGATGATCTTGCGCGGCTTAGCGCGCAATGGCGAACGGGTCTTTGATTCACAGAACCTGCGCAAATTGTTCGAGTCGGCGGTCAGGCTTGCCGGCCTAAACGATGTGACCTTCCATACATTAAGGCACACCTTCGCGTCCCAACTGGCGATGTCCGGTATCGATTTAAGGACTATACAGGAACTTATGGGGCACCAGTCATTCGAGATGGTGCTGCGTTATGCCCATTTATCGGCGGACCATAAGCGTCAAGCGGTTGAGGCATTGAACTCACAGGCAACGCTGGATATCGGACATTCCGAGGTCCTTGCGTTGGATGTCAGACAAGAGAAAGCCGTACAAATACCTGTTGCAACGGTACAGAATGTTTGCTAAATTTGCTTAGATATGGACACTATTTGGACACTTGGGGTAGTTGGTAGTATGGCAAAATGAGAATATTCTCCTCTAGAATGCCGGTGTAGCTCAATGGTGGAGCAGCCCCTTTGTAAGGGGAAGGTTGGGGGTTCAAGTCCTCTCGCCGGCTGATATCTCTGTCATCCTGAGCGTAGCGAAGGATCTGTCGGTATCTTAATAGATTCTTCGCTGACGCTCAGAATGACAGAGAGAAGCGTTTAGGATGGACAGGCTAAAAATCCGTATCGTCGAGTAAGTCGGGGTTGCCGTAAAGCAGGCGTGAGATGATCATGGCTTGTATCTCACTGGTACCCTCACCTATCTGATAAAGCTTTGCGTCTTTGAATTGTTTGGCTACTTGGTGGTCGCCGATGGCGTCAAGGCCGATGACGTCCAACATCTCGGTGGCTGATTTGGTGGCGAGTTCGCCGGAGAGCAGTTTGGCCATCGAGGCGTAGATGGCGAAGCGTTTGCCCGCATCGCAGAGTTCGGCGGCGTGCAAGGCCAGGCGCCGAATGGCATGCAGACGGCTGGCGTATTCCGCGATGACTTTCTGGTCCGCGCTTAGACCCGGGCTTCCTTTATAACGTCGCGATACGGGCTTATTGCGACAGTGCTTGATGGCTTCTTCGAGTACCGAGCGAGCCATGCCTAGCGATATCCCCGAGATAGCCGCACGTCCCGCCTCGAGTACCTTCATCGCCATGGAGAATCCGCGGCCC
>JBBTGF010000324.1:0-1356 GCA_038041525.1 Elusimicrobiota bacterium
ACAGGGTCCACTCCGAAAGCCGCGCCCATGGGAGCGATGAGCGGGGCTAGGACCGCCAATAAAGCGAAAGACGTGATCAGGCCGAGGCCAAGCAAGGAGAGCGGGTTGGTCTTAAGTCTACGCCACATTAGTCGATCCGTATCCTTGGGTCTACCAGCGCATAGAGCAGGTCGGCCGCGGTGTTGCCGATGACGAAGAGTAGCGCCGAGAGGCTGGCGAAGCCTAAGACCCCGGGTATGTCGAATTGTTGCGCGGCGACCAAGCCCCAGCGTCCGATGCCGGGATAATCAAAGACGGTCTCGGTGATGGCGACGCCGCCTAAGAGCGCCACAAAGAGGATCGAGGAGAGGGTGATGACCGGTATTAAAGCGTTCTTGCGCGCGTGCTTGTTGACCACCAGAGCCTCACTCAAACCCTTGGCGCGCGCGGTGCGCACGTAATCCTTGCCGAGTTCTTCGAGCATGGAGGAACGGGTCACGCGCACCAACAGCGCGATCTCGAAATAGGTCAGCGTCAGCGCGGGCAAGACCAGGTGTTTCAAGGCGTCAAGGATCACCGTGAGGTTCCAATTGAGCAGGCCGTCGATAGTGAGCACGCCCGTGTAGCTTTTAAACCCCTCGGTGCCCAAGAGTAGTTGGGTCTCGAAAGAAGCGCGTCCCGGTGGGAACCAGCCAAACTTCCCATAGAATATCATCAGGAACGCCAGGCCGATGACAAAGGTCGGGAAGGACACGCCGGTGATGGCGATGACGCGGCTGACGTGGTCGATCAACTTGTCTTTATGTACTGCGGAGATGGTCCCCAGCCAGAGGCCTAAAGCGATGGTCAGGGAGAACGCCAATATGGTCAGCTCGAATGTCGCCGGGAAATACGAAACGATGGCTTCGGCCACGGGCATCTTGGCGGTTTCCGACCAGCCGAGGTTTCCCTGGAACACTTCTTTGAGCCAGACTCCGTATTGGATATGGATCGGGTCGGCCAAGTGGTAGGTGCGGATGATCTCGTCGATCTGGTCGAGTTGGCGCGGGTCCTTGACGTAGAGCGCGGCGCGCATCTCGGGAGCCAGAAGCTGCAGCAGGGCAAAGATCAGGATGGAGAGCCCAAAAAGCACCAACGGGATGAAAGCCAGCCTACGCAGCGTAAAGGAGAGCATCGTCTTGTAATTTTAATATTTTGTCAGTCTTTCGAGATAGGGTAGAAGTAGGTCCCGGGGAAGATGGGGTTGAAATAGAAGCCCTTGACCTCTTCGCGGATGACGCGTAGGCTCATGGGTTGTCCGATGTAGACTTGGGGCACGTCTAAGTTGGCGAGCTTTTGCAGTCCGGCGTAGAGCGTCTCGCGTTTGCTCCAGCGGAA
>JBBTGF010000325.1:0-12916 GCA_038041525.1 Elusimicrobiota bacterium
CGGATCACGCTCACGCTTGTTCCAGTCTTAGACATCAAGGCTAGTCTAAATAATCCCTGACCGCCCGTAGGATGCGCACCGCTGCCTTGCCGTCACCAAAGGGGTTACGCACGTGGGCCATGCGCTTATAAGACTTGCGATCCTTGAGCAACCGTGACACCTCACGCACGATCTTGGCTTGACGGGGCTCACCCAGCAGGCGTGCCGACCCCGCCAATACCGCCTCCGGGCGCTCCGTGGTCTTGCGCAAGACCAAAACGGGTTTACCCAGCGTCGGCGCCTCTTCTTGGATACCTCCCGAATCGGTCAAGATGAGATACGACCGGCGCATGCACTCCACCAAATCGAGATAGGCCGCCGGTTTGGCCAACAAGATGCGCGGGTGCTTCGCCAGCAACCGCCGCGCCACGTGCTGCACGTTGGGATTCAAATGTACGGGATAGACGACCTTGACGTCAGGGAAGCGACGCACGATCTCAAGCAAAGCACGACAAATCTCTTCCAAAGGACGTCCGAAGCTCTCACGACGGTGCGCGGTGACCAAGATATGACGTGAACCGGCTGAAAAGAATCGAGCCAGCGCCCGATCTTGGAACGTATGTTTTTTTCTTAGCACACTTTTCAAGGCGTCGACGACGGTATTGCCGGTGACATAGATGTGCCGTGAAGGGATACCTTCAGCAAGCAAGTTCTTCTTGGCCAACGGGGTGGCGGCAAAGTGCAAGGTCGAGACACGGTCAGCAATGATACGATTGAATTCTTCAGGGAACGGGTGGCCGAAATCAAACGAGCGCAAGCCCGCTTCGACATGCGCCACCGGGATACGCGCGTAGAACGCAGCCATGGACGCCGCCATCACAGTCGTCGTATCCCCCTGCACCACGACAAGATCGGGTTTCTGCTCATCCAACAAACGGCTCACTGCCGTCACTGCGCTGGCGGTGAGCCCCGCAAGCGTCTGACGCCTGACCATCAGGTCAAGGTCGATGTCAGCCCTGATGCCAAAGGCATCCAACATCTGATCGAGCATCTGACGATGCTGCCCCGTCAAAGCCACTATCGTCTTAAAAGTCCTGGCTTTCTTGAACTCGAGGATGACAGGGGCGAGCTTGACCGCTTCCGGACGCGTACCAAAGACAAAAAGGACCTTCTTCACTTGATAAGAATAGAATTAAGCAGAAATAACAGCAAGAGACATCTTGACCGTTCTACTTGAATTGTTTGCCGTCATCCTGAGTTTGTTCTGTCATCCTGAGCGTAGCGAAGGATCAATAAAATATCCTCTATTGATTCTTCGCTGACGCTCAGAATGACCAAAAGGTCCACTGTTCAGATATGACAAGCAAAAACGACTTAACGGTGCAGGCGCCCGAAACGCATGCCGAAGAGCGCGCGGTGCGTGTCTTCCAAGTCGCCCGACCAACTGAAGGCATAATCGAAGAACATGGTCCCCATATTGAGTCCGAAACCAAAACTCGGACCCCCGCGATAACTCTGCGGTTCAAATTGATAGCCGCCGCGCACCGCAAACATCGGCGTCACCGTCATCTCAAGCCCGGCCCGATGCACGAAATCCTTCTCCTGGTACACCGCGTCATACGCGGTCAAGAGATTGACCGGCGCTAAAGCCATCTTATAATGGAAACCCGCCCGGGCCGCGAACGGCAACGGATCGCCCTCCTCGAGGAATTGTAATTCGGAACCGATATTAAGCAGCGATAAGCCTACGCCAAACCTCCTGAAATTGCCGAAATAGCCCACGTTAGCCGCAACCGCATACGCGTCATACGTCTCCAGCAGATTCGATTGGACGCCTTGCACCATGATGCCCAAGCTATGTGAACCCTCTTCCAAGGACGACAGCCCGAAACTACCCCGGAAAAAATACTCGGCGTAGCCGAGCCCAAAGGCCATGTCATAGCCCGCGCTCTTGTTCTCGGAACTCGCCAATGACCCGCCACTATTGAGCAGATTGACTTCGATGTCGCCCTTGTCCATGTAGATGGCATGCGCGAAGACGTTAGCGCCTCCGAGTTCATTGACCCCGCGGAATTCCAAGGGCATGGAGAATGCGCCATAACTCAAAGCCGTATCCAAGAACAACTCCTGATGCACCAGCGCCATCTCGGTGCGTCGTATTGCGGCGGCCAGGGCGGGGTTGTAACTCACGGCGTTGGCGCCCGAAGGGACCGCTACCCCCGCGCCACCCATGCCCATCATGCGCACACCCACAGGGATGAGCAAAAATGCCCCCCCACCGGTACCCGCGGATTGTTTGGCGGCCACAGGAAAAGTCATGAGCAACAAAAGAAACATGACGAAGGCTCTTCTGTCATTGCGAGCGTAGCGAAGCAATCTCAGCAATGACATATCGACCTTTCTCATTTCACCACGACCGCCTTCTTGGTCACGTTGACACCGGGGCCTTCCAGATGTATCAAATAAACCCCGGAAGCCACGGTGTCGCCGGAGCCGTTCCTACCATCCCAATCTACCGAGCGCATACCGATATCTTCCCGGCCTTCGGCTAAGACTTTGACCAGATCACCACCCAAAGTGTAGGCGACCAGCCGATAATCCCCGGCTTGGGAACTCTCGTACTTGAACGTCGCCTTCTCACCCTTAGCCGGATTGAAGACATTGTTATACAGGATCAACCCGGTCGATGCGCTGAAAATCTTGACCTCGTTAGAAATGCCCAATGAATATGACGTCGCATTTTGCAGCAATATCGGATTGCTGACAAAGGGCTCAAACTTAACAGAACCGACGGAAGGATTATCCGTGAAGAACGTAGCGGGAAGCACGACAGTCGCTTCGATGCGTCCAGGAACATCGTAGATGCCGGTAAGTCCGCCGTTGGCCTCGGTAAGGTTCTTGGCGCTGGAGAGCTTGCGCCCGGCATGATCCAAGACATCGACGTGATGTAATGTCGTCTCGGTCGATTGCGCAACGGAGAATCCGGTAAGATTCAAAGCGGTTATCCTGATGTTGCGTTGATCGGCCAAAGTGGCCGTCACCTGCGAAGCCGCCAAAGTGTCGACCGGGGCCTGGAACTGCGCATTGATGGTATACGCAAGCTGCGACGAACTTGTCCTATCATTATTACCATCGACACTGAATGGCGCCGACACCGACACATAGAGCACTTGCGGGACTGCCAGATTAAAACTGATGGTCGCAGTCTGGTTCTCGATCAAGGAATACTTCACTCCAGGCGATGTCTCCACCTCGAAGACGGAATCCGGCATATCGCTGCCGACCTCCTGGCGCCCGATATCAAAAACCTGCAGGCCATATGCGACATAAAGCAGCGCCTCATTCAAGAACGGCCGGGTCAGCGTGATCTTGACCGGTCCCGCCCCGGCCACGAAACGGAAATAATCTACGTCACCTGCGGGAAACACCGTCGCCTGCGGACTCTCCCCAAGCGTCAACGTCTTAGCATTGGCAAAACCATTATTGGGTTCCAGGGGGTCCGCGCTGGCATATGGCCAAGCACCGATCCCGTGGTTAGCGAACGCGGTCGTTATGGCTCCATCATATGTACCACCACTGACTGCCCACATCGCATCTAAGAAGGAATCAAAGCTATCAGGAAAATAAAATAAAGATGAGCTTACCAAGGTCCTTGCGGCCTTGTACCCTACAACTGTTCTAAGATCCCACAGGGCGCCAGCAATGATCTGCCCGTCATAATGGATCTCACCCTGCCAGTCATTAGGATATTTTTTTGTGTTATTAACGTCACGACAACTCGCACCCGTTGTCCCGCAAGTGCCCCCCGGGAACACCCACTCGCCAAAAGTGGTCTTGGGTGGATTCCCGGCTAATCCGTTGTAAGAATCCAGAGCGAAGAAATCAGCCACGCCTTCACTGATAGCTCCTGACTGGCCGAAGTTTGATAACGGACACACCCTTTCAACCACCCAGTGTGTATATTCGTGGTAGATGATGTCAGATGCTAAGCCAAGATTTCTATTCTGATTATCAGTGCCTCCTGTACCAAAATAAACTGCGTCAGATTCAGGGTCGAAAAACGCATTTACAAGATTTGTACTGAAATTCATGACAAAATCTGCCGGTCTGTCTTTAAGAGCTCGGTTCATCAGACCATGTCTCGCCCAAACCTGAAAATACATGAAATTCGAATGAAACATGGCATTATTGATTGCAAAATCTCCACTAGAACTATCAGCGTCGGTGAATGTCAACGATACCGGATCGCCTCCAACGGCAGTCTTTTGCACCAAACAGCTCGAAAGATTGACCCGATATCCCTGTTCTGTTCCCGCTCCATCAGTCTCATTAGAAACTAAGCGCAATGTGACCTCAGTGCCTGTTGCGGGAAAAACACTGAACGCATTACGATTCTGCCCCATATAAACAGCAATCCGCTTGTTCCCTGTCGGCTGCAAAACGTCGACATGGTCAAAATCATCGGTAGAATTCTGTTCCGCTCCGCTATTGGGGGCTAGATACCCAACATCGAATTTATTGAACCTCAACGACGAAAGGACTGTCGCCGTTGGACAAGAAAAAGTCTTCTCCTCACTGACATTTAAACTATAGGGAGAAATGCTTGCAGATGATATCTGGATATTCTTCCATTCCCATGCCCCATCGGCAGTTTCCATGACAACCTGGCCCACGCCACGATAATCGATCACAGTAACAGCGGTAGTACGTGGTACCGCGTAGATATTCTTCGTAGCATCAGTGATGACTATGCCATCGCCATCATCATCGACCAGAGTACTGATCGGGCCACCCACGGAACTTTCAAATGCAATAGCTCCAGTTATCTCAGTAGAAGTTACGGCAGGGCCTGTTGGATCCTTGGGCCAATAAGCGGATTTCATGGTTACATTACTCTTCAAAGCATTGACCGCGCCTATCAAAGCAGCGGAATGTGCATCCACATAGACGCTCCAGCGGCCGAAAGGTTTACTTAAGCGGAAAGTGAATTTCCAAGCCAAATGCGCTTTGGCTTCTTTCCATAAAGCCAGATCCTTGATCTCACGCTCAAAGCGCTTGGGTAAATAAACGAGTTCGCCTTTAACCTTGCTTAAATCAATAGGCTTGACCCACTGTGTCGAGGCGACCTGCCTAGCTTGCTCCTCGGTGACGGTTGGTACGGCGGCAATGGCCACAATATCCCGGTCCCAGCCCGAGAACACGGTATGCACCTCATTGGCGGGTGTCATGTGCACGCTGGCTTTGCTGAACTCAACAGGGATGCCCTCATGGGTAAAATTGAATAGCAAATCGCGCCTTTGCCCATCCTCATGCGCGACACCGGCGCGCAAAACCGTGCGCTGGTCAAAACCCAGCAAAGTACTATTGCTGCTTAAGAATTCCCGCGCTACGTCAAGTGCTTGGCGGCCCTGGGCGTCTTGAGTCTTGAAAGCGGTCATCATGCGTAGTTCCGAACCCTCGGCATCGAAACGATAACGCATCTCTTTAGTCTGTGGGAGAGTAGCGCGCAAAGCCGTCATGCGCGTAAGCGCCTCGCGCCGCAGCGCCTGTCGATCAGTAGATTGGGCCTGTGCCTGCCAAGGTAATAAAAAATAAGCGAAAGCAGATAGGAATAATAAGTGACGTTTGAGCCTACTCATAACCTAAAGCGCTATGGCGCGCTTTTAGGTTAGCAGGACTTCAAATACTCCGCCAGCGGGATTTCGCTAATTAGGTAACGGCCGCAACCACGGCATCAGGGCCGGATGACGTTGGTTGAGAACCTCTTCCTTACCATCAGGACGCAAATCGAATTTAAACCACCGGTTCATCAAACTATCGAACCAGCGCTTGAACCTCTGCCACCAACCGCTATCGGCGTCACGACGGCCGATCTCTTTCTTAAGCTGTGCCAATTTGACGTCAGTGTTGATGACTTTACCGCTTTCCGAGCTGACGATACCAAAGCGGGTCACCCTATATGCCGTATCTTTTTTAATCGCCCTGGCATCCTGCGGATTCTGCGAGACCCAATAGGCGATCTCCGCAGAAAGATTACCGATGGGTAATCCCATATCGAAGCGTGAGGAGACCAAGTCGTAGAGCCTGTCCATCTCGAGCATGCCGGCGCCTTGTTCCAGATTGGAATATGGCTTTCCTCCTTTATTCTTAAGAGAGCTGGCCGCTTCCATCTGCGCGGCCTTAGCCTTCAAGAACCAGTCATCACTGACCGCACCTTTGCTCTGCAAATAATCCAGGATCAGCATATTTGCTCCCATCACATGCGGAGTCGCCATAGAAGTCCCCGCCATCTTGGTATAAAGTGGTTTACCGTCAATGACGACATCGCATGAACCGCCCGCCATATTGGCGCTCTTGGCGGCGATGATACCGGGACCATACACGCACTTATCTTTACCCTGACCCAGCGCGGTGATATCGGCGGGATCGCCCAGACCGAACTTTCTGCGCAGACTCTCCCAACCGCTTAAATCGACATCCCCGCCCGGAGCCGCAATGTCAGGCTTAGAATACACCACGCCCTCCTCGGCAGGAGTCTTATACCCCTTCGGATCGCCGCGTGAAGAATAATCCGTGATATAGCCTTGTTTATCGGTCGCGACGACCGTCATGACGTCACGCGCCACCCCGGGGCTCGACACCGTGGCCTCTTTAGGACCGGAGTTCCCGGCCGCGATGACCACCCCATGGCCTTTATGCGCCAACATGTTGGAGGCGCGCGCTAAAACATCATCTGGATTCCCCGAACCGCCCAGACTCATATTGATGACCACTTTGCGCCCGTCAGCGGCTTTCACGCCCCAATCAAGCCCCGCCAAGATGGTATCCTCCGTAGTCGTCGGGTCCTTACCAAAGATCTTGGCAACCAGGATGGTCTCGGCCCCAGCGGCCACTCCTTTATATTTACCCTGTGAAGAAGCCCCGCTCCCCAAGACCGTGGACGTCACATGAGTCCCATGCCCCACATAATCCTTGTTATCCTTATCGTCAGTGAAATCTTTTGCGATGACCTTCTTGCCCGAAAAATCCTGATGCGTGGCGTCAAGCCCGGAATCGACGATCAAAGCGACCGAACGGCGCCCGTCATAACCGGCTTGCAGGAATTTATTGGTCTTAAGCATCGGCACGCTGTCGACTAATGACGGAGAGAACCCTTTCGCATCCATGGTCGTGAGCGCGCGGCGCAGGCTCGCAACCGGAGCGCCGCTCTTGCCAAACAAGCTCCAACCCGCAGTCAACCCAGCGGAGAATGCCGATGCGCCAACCGCAGCCGACTGATATACCGGCGGTTTCGGGGGCATGGAACTCATACGGTATTCCATGACCGGTTTGGAAAAATGACCCTGGGTCTCAAGCGCCAAAGCAAGCGTCTTGGCCTTCTGTTTAGGCACTTCGATGACCACAAGATTGAATACGCTCAACGTATGGATAAGCTTACCATCGTGTGACTTGATCAGACCCGAATCGATACCCGTCTGCCCGAATGCCCGGCTGCTGATGACGTCGTAATCCTTCTCTAAATCGATCTCGTAACGGCTATCCGTCACAGCTTTGACCGGACTCACCAAGATACGCACTCTATCGGACTGTTCCTGTTTAGGACCTGAAGGCATCGAAGGCAGGCCTCTGACCGGAGCGGACTGCCAATCAAAGATCCCGGGCAACACCAACGGCGTACTGGCGTTACCGGCGGCAAGATCGAACCAATACGATGACAACTTCCAAGCGCCGCTCCTGCCGGAAACCGCTCCCAACGATTTCTGCATAAGTTTCGAACGTTCTCGTACTAAAGAGAGCGCTTTTTTGGCTTCTTTCTGCAATGAACGGTTCGGGTCACCGAGCTTGCCGGAGACTAAGTCCTCGAGCATGCGGCGACCGAACTCGCTTAGCGTGCCGTCATCGTTGAAAGCTTTAGTCAGGATCGCTTTTTCTTCAACGGTAAAAGCGTCATAGTCGGTCTTCTGCACGATCCCTGTCATGCGCAACAACCGCTGCGTCCCCACATCGGGACTCGACCAAACGGTATTGAAATCCGCCGCGGCGGACAAGGGACTTAAACCGCACAGCAACCATGCGGCAACCAATAATAGACGCATGACTCTCCTCCCGCAGGTAACGTACGCTTAGACGCGCACGCCCTGTCACAATTAGCTTATAAAATTATCATCATCCTGGACATTCCTTCTGTCATTCTGAGTGAAACGAAGGATTGCTCTGTCATTCTGAGCGTCAGCGAAGAATCTCTTGGATATCCCGGCAGATCCTTCGCTTCGCTCAGGATGACAGAAGGGACGCTCAGAATGACATGGACATTGAAACTTGAAATCAAACGATTCTCAACTGTATATAATGAAAATATGATCGACACCGCCGCTGTACGCGCGTTGCAAAAGATACCGTTGTTCAAGAACCTCAATCATGCCAACTTGAAGCGCATCGCTTCCTTAGCCAGAGTCCACGAAGCGCCTCAAGGCAGTCTGATCTTCAAGAAGCAGACGTCGGGTAACCATCTTTTCATCGTCTTGAGCGGCAAGATCAAGATCTACTCGGAAGCGGTATCCGCGCAGCGACGCAAGACCTTCGCATACCTGGAAGCAGGCTCCTTCTTTGGGGAGATGACCTTGCTCGACAGGAAAGGCCACTCCCTGACCGCCTGCGCCTTGCAAGATTCCCGGCTGATGACCATCTCCAAACAGGAATTCAAACGCTTGATCTTAAACGACCCCAGATTCGCCTATAGCATCCTTGAGACCCTGATCGAACGCCTGCGCCAAGCTAACGAAGAGATCGAGTCGCAAGCCTTCCGCAGCCTCTACGGACGAGTCTGCAAAAAGATATTGGAATTGATGGCAGGCAAAGGCAATGCGTCATTGCGCGCCGAAACGGTGATGCCCATGCCCATCACGCACGTCGAATTAGCCGAACTCACTGGGACCGCCAGAGAGATCGTCACCAAAATCCTCTCTTCTTTACGGCGTCAGAAGATCATCAGCTACGAAGGCCACCGCATCAAGGTCATCTCCCCGACAAAACTACAAAGTCTCGCTCAAGAAAACCTAAATTGACGCAAAAAGAACAGCCGACCCTCCAAGCAGTACGCGGCACGCAAGATATCATGGCGCCGCTGGTGCGTGATTTCCAAGACTTAGAAACCATCGCCAGAAAACGCGCCGTGCAGTGGGGTTTCGAGGAGATACGCACCCCGACCTTCGAGGAAGTCGCCGTCTTCTCGCGCAGCGTGGGCGAGACCTCCGATATCGTTGAAAAAGAGATGTACTCTTTCAGTGATAAAGGAGAGCGCACTCTGGCCCTGCGTCCGGAAGGCACGGCGGGCGTGGTGCGCGCCTACTTGGAACACAACCTGCATAAGACCCAGAAGAAAGCCATGCTCTTCTATATCGCCAATATGTTCCGTGCCGAACGCCCGCAAGCCGGGCGCTACCGGGAATTCGAACAGATCGGCTTTGAGATCATCGGCGACCCGACGCCCTATGCCGAAGTCGAACTCGTGACCTTGGCCGAAGCGATCTTTAGTGACATAGGTCTGCAACCGCCGGTCAATCCCCTATTGATAGTCAACTCTCTGGGCTGCCCCGACTGCCGAACGCCCTATCGAGAGGATCTGCGATCCTATCTTAAACAGAATTCAAACAAACTTTGCGAAGACTGCGTCCGCCGCTTGGAGAAAAACCCGCTGCGCGCCTTGGATTGCAAAGTCTGCTCGGGCGCGCTGACACCCGGGGCGCCCACCTTCACAAAATGCGCAAACTGTCAGGAACATGACCGCTCATTCATCGATCTATTGACCTCTGTAGGTATCACGACGATACAAGACCCGGCCATCGTACGCGGGCTCGACTACTACACCAGAAGCGTCTTTGAATTCAAAGCCAAGGGCCTGGGCAGTCAATCCGTCATCTGTGGCGGCGGCCGCTATGACGGCTTAGTCCAACTCTTCGGTGGTCCCGCGATCCCCGCCGTGGGACTGGCCATCGGCGTCAACCGTACTATCATGGCAGCGCAAGCGCTCGGCGCCAAGCCCGCCCCCACCGGACTCGATAGCGCCAAAGTCTTCCTCGCCTTGGCCTCGCAAAACAGCAAGGCTGCGACTCACGCGCTGTCTCTGGCACAAGCGTTACGCCGTGACGGCAAGACCGTCGTCACCAGTATCTGGACCGACAGCATGAAAAGCCAGCTACGGCAAGCTGACAAGTCGGGAGCGCGCTGGTGCGCTGTCATAGGCGACGAAGAACTCGTCAACCGTAACTACTCAATCAAAGATTTTTCTAACCGACAAGAACATAAGGTGGATATCGACTCATGCTTAAAACTCATGACTGCGGCGCACTGACGAAAGATTCGATCGGCCAGACGGTCACCCTGGCCGGCTGGGTGCATGCCATACGCAACCACGGTGGTGTACTCTTCATCGACTTAAGGGACCGCTCGGGGATCGTACAAACGGTCTATTCGACTCCTGACACGCTCAAAACCGCAGCAGCCTTCAGCTTGGAATACGTCATCCAAGTCGAAGGTGTCGTACGCCAGCGCCCACAAGGCACCGCCAATGACGACCTGACCACCGGCGCTATCGAGATTTTGGCCAATAAAACCACATTACTCAATCCCGCGACGCCCTCCCCGTTCTCCATCGCGGATAAGACGATCGAAGCGGCTGAAGAAACACGTCTTAAATACCGGTTCTTAGACCTGCGCCGCGCCAAAATGCAACGCGCGATCAGGACCCGCCATGAGTTCGTCTATGCGGTACGTGAATTCATGAATAAAGAAGGCTTTTGGGAGATCGAGACCCCCATCCTCACCAAATCGACGCCCGAAGGGGCGCGCGATTTCCTCGTGCCCTGCCGCCTGCACCCGGGCACGTTCTATGCCTTACCGCAATCCCCACAGATCTTCAAACAGATCCTGATGGCTTCGGGCATGGAGAGATACTTCCAGATCGCACGCGCTTTCCGCGATGAGGACTTACGCGCCGACCGCCAACCGGAACACACGCAGATCGACATCGAGATGAGTTTCGTCGAGAAAGAAGACGTCTTCGCCTTGGTCGAACGCATGCTAGGTCACACCTTAGGCAAAGTCTTCGCCGTCAAGCTTCCGGAACGCTTCCCACGCACGACTTATCAAGAGATCATGGATAAATACCAATCGGATAAGCCGGACCTGCGCTATCCCGATATCTTAAGGCGCAAATTCGACGACGTCTTCGCCAAAACAGGATTCAAGGTCTTCGCCGCGGCTTTGGCTGAAGGCCGCTCCATCTACGCGCTGACCATGCCGCAAGCCGCCGAAAAGATCTCGCGCAGCGAACTCGACCGCAGCGTCGCAACCGCCAAAGAGATGGGGGCCAAAGGCCTCGCCTGGATCAAATTCGACGGCAAAGGACTCGAGTCGCCCATTGAACGGTTCTTGAGTCCTGAAGAAAAAACCGCGATCACCGAGCGTAGCCGCCCCGGCGACATCCTGTTCTTCTGCACCGAAGACGCGCCCTTGACGGAAAAGATCCTCAACACTTTAAGCAAACGTTTAGTCGAGGTCTTGGCCATCAAACCGGTGACCGACCTGACGCTGACCTGGGTGACGGATTTCCCGCTACTTGAATACAACAAGGAAGAGAGCCGCTACCAAGCCACGCATAACCCGTTCACCGCGCCCCACGCGCAAGATATACCCCTGCTTAAGACCGACCCGACCAAGGCCTTGAGCCACCAGTATGACCTGGTCATCAACGGCATGGAGATGGGTTCAGGCTCCATCCGCAACCATCGACGGCAAGTCCAAGAAGAACTCTTAGGCCTCATGGGTCACAGCAAAGCACAGATCGAAGACCGCTTTGGCTGGTTGCTCTCGGCCTTAGAACACGGCGCTCCGCCGCATGGCGGCATCGCCTTGGGCGTCGACCGCTTGGTCGCCTCCTTCCTTGGAGAGACTTCGATACGCGAAGTCATCGCTTTCCCCAAGACCCAGAAAGGCGCATGTCCGCTAAGCGCGGCTCCTTCAACAGTAGAAGATGCACAGCTCAAAGAAGTAGGATTGAGATTGAGGTGATAAACCATGCCCGTTAAAAAGATTCATATCGACTCCAACGAACGCGCGTTGAACATCTTCGGCGAAGAAGACGCCAACCTGCATACGCTGGAAAGCAAGTTCAAAGTCAACGTCTTCGTCAAGCGCGATAACCAATCAGGGACCATCTCGCTGGTCTTGAAAGGCACAAAGAAACGCTTGGATGACGCCTTGGAATATTTAAACGAAGTCGAATATATCAACACGCAGAATCGGCCCGATGTCTCGATGCCGACTAACGGCAACCGGGATGACCAGCGCGCGCAAGAAGCGCACCCCTACGCCACCTTCGTCACCCACACGGGAAAAACTATCCTCCCTAAGACTGATAATCAACGGGTCTACGTCGATGAGATCAAGAAACGCGATATCGTCTTCGGTATCGGCCCTGCGGGCACGGGCAAGACGTTCTTAGCCGTCGCCGCCGCCTTGCAATGCCTTAAATCAAAACAGGTCGCGCGCATCGTATTGACGCGTCCGGTGGTGGAAGCCGGCGAGAAATTAGGGTTTTTACCCGGCGACCTCTACGAGAAGATCTACCCCTATCTTAAACCGCTCTATGACGCGCTCTTTGTCATGCTGGGCGCCGAGAAATTCAAGACCTTGCAGGTCACCGAGACCATCGAGATCGTTCCTTTAGCCTACATGCGCGGCCGCACTTTGGAGAACGCTTTCATCATCTTAGATGAAGCGCAGAACACCACGATCACGCAGCTCAAGATGTTCCTGACCCGCATGGGCATGGGATCCAAGATCGTAGTCACCGGCGACGTCACGCAGATCGATCTTGAGGGTAGATCGACTTCCGGCCTCGTGGTAGCCAAGAATATCTTAGGCTCGATCGGCGACA
>JBBTGF010000326.1:0-3202 GCA_038041525.1 Elusimicrobiota bacterium
TCGGGCAGGATGTGTTGTTTGGCGGCCGCGTTGACGCGCTCGCTGCTGACGCCGCTTATTTTCTGGTCGTAACAAAGGACCTCGCTTAAGTCGATGTCGAGCAAAGATGCGCCGAAGAGGCGTTCGCAGAGGGATTCCTGTTTACTTAGCCTGATAGCATTGAGCCCGCAGAGATAATTGGTGGTCATCTCGTACTCCGTTGGCGTCACGCCGCTATCCTTGATAGTGGCAAGCTCTAAGGCGATCTCTTCGATCGTGGCGCGTGTGACCTCGGTCCTGACGGGTGTCATCACAGAGAAGACGCCGGCTTTGGGGCGGCAATCGAGTTGGCTATGGATGGAATAGGTGTAGCCTTTGCGTTCGCGGATATTCTCGATCAATCTTGAGGTGAACGCCTGTCCTAGGATCGCATTAGCCATGCTCATCGGGTAGTAATCTTTATGCTTGCGCGTGATCGAAAGATGTCCCCAGATTATGTTGGATTGTTCGCAGCCGGGTCTGTGCGCGACGACGACGCGGCGTCCTGCGCGTTGTGTCAGGTCTTGGGACGCGCCGCCGCGCCTCTCAAGCGCTCTTGGCAGCGTCGCGAGCGTATCAGAGAACAGCCCGGCGAGCTCTTCGATATCGGCGCTGCCGACGCTCACCAGCGTCGCGGGAGCTCCGGTCAGATACGATGTGAGGTGGTCTGTGAGCATCCCTCTCTCCAGGCTCATGATCTCGGCGGGTAGCACGTCGATAGTCGCATAGGGATGCGTACCGAAGAGTTCTTGGGCGTATTGTTTGGCGCCAAGATAGCCGGCCCGTGAACGTTTGTAATCGAGCATGGCGATGGCATTGTGTTGCCAGAGCGTCACTTCTTCTTGCGGATACGTGCAAGCTGACAACAACTCGTGGATGAGCTTGAAATAGTCGCGCATCGCTGGTGTCAGCACGCTGCCGCACGCGATCAGGTTGTCAAAGCCCGCGCCGGCGGAGAATTCCGCTCCGTATGACGCTAATAGCGATTCGATCTGGGTATTGTTCTTCGTCGGCGTGCCTGAAGTCAGCAGTTCCGTGGCCGCCGTGCTGGCCGCTAAGTGCGCGCCGGCGGAGCTCTTGAGCTGCGGCGCGGTCCAGGACATCCTCCATTTAAGGAAAGGCAGCCTGGTGTCACGCACATGATGGATCTTGATGCCATTAGCCAGCGTCATTGCTTCGATCGTGACCTCGAGCCTGCCTTTACGCAGGGTGCCGGGTTTGGGTGCTGTCACCGGCATAGCCGCTTGCTGGCGCGGTGGCGCTTGCGGTCTTGGCGTGAGAGTTTTTTTCTGCGCGTTCGCCTTCTTATCCGGCGCTGGGAGGATATCGAGAGTGAAGCGCTTCATCATGGAGAGATGGCGCGCCGCCGCCGCGGCTAAGTCGGCCGGGGTCAGCGGATCGAAGAATCTATTGAGCGATGCGGCGAATCCCTTTGGGTCGCCTGCGTTCATCCAGGTATGGATGCCGAGCCAGCAAGCTCGATTCTCCGATGATTGCATCTCATCGAGCATATCCGCCATGAATTTATTCTGCGCGCGCAATATCTCTTGCTGGTCGATACCGCCTTGCGCGATATTCTTAAGCTCGGAGGTGACCGCGTCTTGGATCGCTCTTGCGTCCTTGACATCTTTGTAATGGATGATGAGGGTGAATTGCGAGGGGTCCTTCAGGCAGAAATAATCCCCCGTCGGCGCGCCTAATCCGCCGTCGACGGAGAGCGCCCACTGTTTTTCCTTAACCAGCAGTTGATGCAACCGGCTATCGTCGCCTTCAGTCAGGACGCTTCCTAATACGGCCAGCGCCAGATAGTCCGGTGAGTCGCGTCGTGGCGCGTGCCAGCCCATCAGCATGGCTGGCTGCGGGGCCAGCCTGTCTTCGATGGTCAGCGTCTTGGGGGCATTGACCTGCGGTTCGCTTAAATCGACCGGGAGCGCGGCCGGACCCGGCGGTATGCTTGAGAAATGTTCGCGTACCAAGCTTCCTGCCTCTGCGGCGTCGATACCGCCGACGATGACGACCACGGCGTTATTGGGGGCATAGAATCTGGCGAAGAAGGTGCGGATATCATCGATAGTGGCGGCGCCTAAGTCCGCGAACGTACCGATAGTCGAGTGAGCGTTAGCCCAGTTGCTAAACATCAACTCGAAGAAATCCTCGCCGATGGCGTTCATGTAGGGCTGGTTGTCGTAACGCATGCGCTTTTCTTCTTCGACCACGTCTTTCTGGTTGTCGAAGTTCTCTTGCGTGATGGCAAGCGAGCGCATCCTGTCGGCTTCCAGCCAGAGGGCTAGTCCCAATTCTTCACCAGGCAGGGTCTGATAATATGCTGTGAAATCCCGCATGGTGAAACCGTTGTCGATACCCCCCCGCTCTTCGATGAGTCGGCTATGCGCTTGTTTGGGCAGGTTTTGTGAACCTTGGAACATCATGTGCTCGAAGAGGTGCGCGAACCCCGAGCGTCCTTTCTCCTCGCAACGCGAACCGACGTTGTAGACTACGGCGACAGAGACCGTCGGCAACGCAGGCTCTGGGGCGATGACGACTTTAAGTCCATTGGCAAGAGTCAAAGATGAATAGACGATCTCGGGCAGCGATTTATTCATGCCTTTTAGTTTAGCGGATTTTTAGGCGAATGCCGCTTGGCGGGCACTGACGCATGCGTGATCCAGGGTCGCTTTGGGTGTATTTGAAATTGCTCTTGGCCGACCTAAAATGGATATAAGCAGCGTTGCTAGTAACGAGCCGATGGCGGTGACGGTGAGAGAGAAGGTGTCCATCTCGATAAGGATATTGATCGAATGCGTCCCGGCGTATTCGAAATAATCGGCTATCGTGGCCATTAGCGCTACCAGCAGCGGCCAGAGCGTCATTGCCGTCCACAAGAGGGCCTGTTTGGCTTTCCTGGAGATGGCTTTAGTGGTAAGCGTTGAACAAAAGATGACGAGTTGCGGTAGCATGGGCAGGGTCAAGTAGATACCAAAATCGGCTAGGTTCGTCATGATGACGCCGTGAGAGTCAAAGACATCGATACGGATGAAATCAAGGACTTTGCTAAAGCTGATCACTTCGACGAAATTGCCCAGGATCGAACCCGTCAATACGCCGAGGCAAGACACCGCGAGCGTCAGCAGGGATTTAAGGCCAGGGTGTTGGGCATGTTCATCACGCGTCCAGCGGCGCATGA
>JBBTGF010000327.1:0-2606 GCA_038041525.1 Elusimicrobiota bacterium
TCGGTCACCATCGCGGGCACGGTCACGACCGGCGACCTGATGCGCCGCTGCGCCGCATCTAAGAACGATACGCCGGAGGGTTTGCGTCGGCTGCGCGACGCCTGCGGCGAACTCGATGCGCGCGTAGTCGAGACCGTCTGCGCTGTCGCCAAACATAAGACCACCCCCATCATCATCGGCGGCGGGCACAATAACGCCTATCCCATCATCAAAGCCGTCTGTCAAGCCCGGCAGATCAAGGACATCCCGGTCATCAATCTCGACGCGCACGCGGATTTCCGCCCCATGGAAGGGCGCCATAGCGGCAACCCGTTCCGTTACGCCCACCATGAGGGATTGCTCAAAGACTATCACGTCATCGGTTTGCATGAGGACGTCAACAACGGACCCATGATGGAAGCCTTTAGTAAGGCGGGATTCCTGGCCGCGACTTACGATGACATCTTCGTGCGCGACAAGACTGACTTCAAGCGCGCTTTGGACCGGTCAGTCGCGCGTTTGAAACGCCACAAGGTCCCCGTAGGCGTCGAACTCGACCTCGACGCCATCGCGAACATGCCCACTAGCGCTCATGCGCCTTATGGAGTGAGCCTACAAGACGCGGCTTATTTCACGCACCATGTCGCCCAAACGCTCGATTGCGCTTACTTACACATCGCCGAAGGCGCTCCCCGTTACCGCAGCGATGGAGTCCGGCTCATCGGTAAAGCCATCACCATGCTGGTAAGCGCCTTCATCAAAGGAAGTGACGCATGATCATGATCGACGCGGATATCCCGCTGACTTTGGAAAGCTTCGCCGCCGCCTGCGCGCCGAAGGCGCGTTTCCAGCTCTCGCCCAAGGCCGGTAAAAGAGTGGCTACAAGTTATACAGACCTGCTGGGATTCCTGGCAAACGACGCGCGCGTCTACGGCATCGGCACGGGCTTTGGCACCCTGCAGAGCGAATCGATCCCCCGCCACCGCTGGGTCGAGAACCAATTGCGTCTCGTCGAAAGCCATGCCTGCGGCGTCGGCGAACCCTTAGACCCCGCATCGGTGCGGGGAGCCATGTACCTGCGCGCGCGCCAACTCACTAAAGGGTTCTCCGGGGTCAGCCCACATGCATTGGCCGCATACATCAGCGCCTTGAACAAAGGCGCCTTGCCCACGGTCCCCTCGCAAGGTTCCGTAGGCGCATGCGGCGACCTGCTGCCTTTAGCGCACATCGCCAAAAAAATCCTACCCACGGTCCCCCGGGCCAAGATCGGCCCGCGTGACGGGCTTGCCCTGATCAACGGCACGGAGGTCTCGACTGCGGTGACGTTGGCGTCCCTGGCGCGGGCCGCCCGGCTGCTGGCTAACGCCCACCCCTGCGTGGCTTTGAGCCTCAAAGCCGTCAGCGGCAAGACCGAGGCGTGGGCCGAAGCAATCATCGCGCTTAAAAAGCACCCGCACTCGATCCAGGTCGCGCGAGTTTTGAGCGCCTTGGCGGGGGACGACCGGACGATCGGACTACCCCAAGACCCCTACTCTTTCAGAGCGGCGCCGCAGATCCTGGGAGCCGCCAGTGAACTCTTCAGTAAGGCCGTCGACATGGCGCTGCGCGAAGCCGCTTCAGCGACGGACAATCCGGCCTTCATCACGCGCCAAGGCGTGGTCAAAGCCTATCATGGCGCCAACTTCCACGGCATCTACAACGCGGTGGCAGCCGACATGGCGGCCTGGGCCCTGCAATTGGCGGCCTTGACCAGCGAACGGCGCGCCCACTTTATGCTTTCCGGCGAACGCGGCCTGCCACCCATGCTCACGCAAAAAGACGGACATTCCCACTGGATGATGCTCCAGACCATGCAAGCCGCTTTGGTGAGTGAAAACAAGATCCTGACACATCCGGCGAGCGCCGATTCAGTGCCCACTAACAACCATCAAGAAGACGTAGTGCCCATGGCCATGCATGCCGCCATGAAACTGACTCAAGTCTTAAACAACACGTCGCACATATTCGCAGCCGAAGCCATAATCGCCTGCGCCGCCCTCGGCCACAACGACAAGCGCAAAACCTTGGGCGCCAAATTACGCGCATTCGCCGACACTATCCTAGCCATCAGCGACCCGCGTCAACCCGCCGCATCGCTTAAAAAAGCAGCCGCCCTATTCACCTAGCCTATTGGTCTGACGCAGCGCTTCGTAGAGTACGATGGCGGCGGCGGTGGAGAGGTTGAGCGAACGCACGTCCCCGGTCGTGGGGATGCGGTAGATGCGCTCGCTATAGCGCTGATGCAATGCCGTGGGTAATCCCTTCGTCTCGCTGCCGAAGATGAGATAAGAATCGGGATGGTACGCGGCGTCCCAGAACGACTTCTTCCCCTTAGTCGAGAAGAATATCAGGTCAGGAGTATCGCCGCAGGCAGCGAGGAACCTCTCGAAATCGTCGTGGACCGTGAGCTTGAGCTTGGGCCAGTAATCCAACCCCGCACGGCGGATCGCTTTATCCGTCAATCTGAAACCCAATGGTCCCACCAAATGTAACGCTGTGGCGGTCGCCACACAGGTGCGGCCGATATTGCCCGTGTTCAAATGGATCTCGGGTTCGTGCAAAACAATGTTCATGACAGATTGAGCGCC
>JBBTGF010000328.1:0-2035 GCA_038041525.1 Elusimicrobiota bacterium
CTCTGGCGCAACAGGTGCCGTAGCCTCTGGCGACGGCCTGGCGCAACAGGTGTCGCTGTCTCCGACAGCGACCGGAATGACGATCGGTTATTACTTACGTTTGCCAGAGTTCAGTGAAGACAAGACAGTCACTTCGATGCGCTCGTCTAAACCCACGCCGGAAGCCAACCCTTGCGTCTTAATGGAGCCCGATGGCCGTAGCAGTGAGGCGACCAAAGTCTCGGCGATGGTCTTAGCCTGCGCGTCACCCACCCCCGAAGTTTTGGCGTAGACCGTGACCTGCATGGGTGCTGCCGTGGCGTTACGCAGCTTGATCCAGTCGATGGTCTCATCAAGCAGCCGCCTGCCGGGAGCGGTGATCAAAGAGGTATCTTTGCTGCCGAAGATGTGGTCTAAACTTAAATGTATGGAGAAACTGCCTTCTTTGCGTTGCAAAAGTCCGGGCAGGCTGAAGCTTTCGGTGATGGCGGTGTGTTTGCGCCCTTCCGGGTTCCAATAGGAGAGTACGCCCGAGTGCGGGTTGCCGACGCGGATGATCTCGCCTTCGTCGTTTTGCGTGGGTACGCTGACGGATGCCGGCGGCAGTCCACGGCCCGAATAGTTCAAATAGATGCGTCCGGTGGCATCAGCTACTTTGAATTCCCAGCGCGCCATCTGCATCTGGGCTTTCGACGGTTTATCGCGGGTAAGGGCCTCGAGCGCTTCGAGCGGGCGGAATTCGTGCGCTATCGTCTCATCGGTGAACTCGAAGTTCTTGGGTAGTATCACAAAAGAACTGCGTTGTTTGTTGTTGGCGAGCTCTTTTAAGTTGTCGATCTCTTTGGGGTTCTTGTTGTAGAGTTCTTGTTCCGTGGCGAGGGAGTCTTTGAGAGGCTCGTTCTCATCGATATCGATGGACAACGGCGGTTTTTCGCTGTCGACATTGACCGAGGATTGGCCTTTGATCGTGAATTCCCCGACCTTGCCTTCGTTACCTTTCTTTTCTTCGATCGCGGACGACAAGCGCGTACATCCGAGCATCAGGCACACGGCTGTTCTTATTCCAACAGATAGTTGAATGTGATGAATCCCCATTGGTCACCACCCCCTGATTGTATAGGTTCAAAAAGCCATTGTTTCAAGGCCTCGATCGCGTTAGTGTCGAGTTCGCGATAACCGCAGGTCCGTGAGATCTTGATCTCCGGTCGCACCTTGCCCTCAGCGGAGACGGAGAATTGCAGTACGACCGTGGCGCTGATGAGTTTGTCCTTGGCCCATTGCGGATAGGCGGGCAGCTTGCTTCTGACGATCTTGCGTTGCGAGAGGGGGCCGGATATCTCCATCGCTTTCTTAGGTTTCTCGGGGGCGCTTTGCTGCGGCGATTCTATATGTTTGGGTAAGGCTGCCGGCGGCGTCGCGATGACCGGTGCGCGGCCTTCTTGCAATCCCCCCGCTTTCGTCAGCGCGATGCCTCCGGAGCCCGGCAATCCGGGAAGCTGCGGCCTGCTTTGCGCGCGGTTGAGGTTGATGGCCGATGCGTCGACTAAAGCGCCTTGCGGTGGCGCGGTCGCGGGACGGCTTTGTGCCATAGTCTTGATGTCGGCTAAGCCGCCGCCGCGGTGGCGGGCCAGTTCGATGGCTTGCGGGGCGCTCCGCGGCGCCCGGCGGCCGACCTCTTCGAGTTTGATTGGGCTGTCGCTTAATTGCGCCATGGTCCTATCCGGGCGCTGCGTCTTAGCCGCAGCGAGGTCTTGCAGATTCGCGTCCGCTGCGTTCCTGCGCGCCAAGTCAAGGGCTGGTTGGCTCTCGAACGTCTTTTTATCGAGTGTGATGCGCTCTGACTTGGGCAGTTCGGCCATCTGGGATTGCGGTTTGGGTGCTTCTATCTCGTCGAACGTCGAGGCGGGTTTCTTGAATACGGGCAGCGTCATTTTGAGAAAATCCATCACGCTCGTCTTAGCTTTTGGCGGCGGCGCTTGCTGTGGCAGGGCGCTTGGCGGGGGCGGAGGTTCGACGAACTCACCCTCGGAGATGACGACTAAGTTGGCTTCGTGTT